>JAWOEI010000108.1:0-44278 GCA_046482825.1 Kiritimatiellia bacterium | reverse complement strand
AAGGCGGAAGTGCTGTCGGGATACAGGAAGAGCCTCTATTACGAGGGGGTCAGAAAGCTGAATGCATATACGGGGGTTGTATCGAGACCCGGTTTTTCGAGAGAGCTTGTCGATAAGGTTCTGGAGGAGGGCGGAGAGTTGTCTGTTACGCAGCTTCTGCACTGCCGCGTGAGGTATCTGACAGACGGAGTGGTGATAGGCGGGCAAGAGTTTGTGGACAGGATGCTCTGTGAACACAGTCAGTTCAGCAGGTTGCGTCGTAAACGCGGTGCCAGGGAAATGAAGAGCGGAAGGTGCCGGTGGAACGGACTGTATGCGGCGAGGGAGCTGCGTTCTGAAATTGCCAGTAGCTGCAGTTGAATAAGGCTTTGACCTGTTGTCTCGAGACGTCTGACTGTTTTGTTGCGTGGTGTCGGAATGTGCGTGAAGCGGGGGCTGTTTTTTAATGGTTTGAACGTTGTTTGTCAGGGGTGTTTATATCTTTTATTTCTGTCGGTCTGCAGAGGGCAGGTCGATGTCCATTACTGTGCCGGTGTGTGAAAGAATCAGCAAGCGTGGTTTGCCGTTGATGGTGACCTGTCCTGGGACCATATGCAGTTGCAGCAGACTCTGAACCTGATTTTGTGAAAGTGTCAGGTCTTTGTAGACCGGTTCCATGACATATCTGCATCCATTTTTCCATCCCATACAGCCGTAAGCACGTCTGCCCTTGATGATCTCTCTGCCGCATAAGGGGCAGGCCCCCCAGCGTGAGGGGTTTATTCTTCCGCTCTTGCAGTTATCAATCAGTGATCGGGTGTAATCCGCAATCCCTTGCATGAAATCATCGGCATTGTTTTCGCCGCGTTCAATCAGCTTGAGTTTTTCCTCCCAGAGTCCTGTCATTTCGGGTGATTTGAGAATCGGATCCTGTATGAGCGCAATAAGGAGCCGCCCCATATCGGTAGTCAGCATCTTTCTTTTGCTGCGTTTAATATAGTTGCGCCGGAGCAGAGTTTCAATGATGGCGGCACGTGTGGCGGGGGTTCCGATGCCGCGTTCTTTGAGAGCCTCGCGCATGGTTTCGTCATCCACCTGTCTGCCTGCTGCTTCCATGGCGCCCAGCAGAGAATTTTCCGTAAAATGTTTAGGAGGTTTAGTTTTTCCTTCGCGCAGTTGCGGTTGATGTGGTCCGGTTTCGCCTTTTGTTAAATTGGGGATCTGCTGCTCTACGTCTTCGCCGTCATTCTTTTTTTCGGTTTTTGGAAAAAGCATTGTCCAGCCGGGTTCGATAATCTGTGTGCCTTTTGTCTGGAACTCCACTTCATTGCTTACACCATTCACGGTTGTGATTTTTTTTATACAGGCTGGATAGAATGCTGCTATAAACTGGGTGACAACAAGGTTATAGATGAACTGTTCGTTCTGTCCGGCAGTCGGTTGCGGACGGAGCCCAGTGGGAATAAGGGCGTGGTGATCTGTAATTTTTTTGTCGTTGATGATCCGTGCGGTGAAAGGCAGGTCGGTCAAATCAAGAGAATCTATCTGCTCCGTTCGCTGTGACCTGAGCTGTTCAAGTATCTTAGGTATGCGTGATTGCATATCGTTGCCAAGATAGCGTGAGTCCGTTCGGGGGTAGGTAATCATTTTTGATTCATAGAGAATCTGTGCTGCTTTCAGGGTGTCCGCCGCGGAGAGTCCGTGGCGTTTGTTGGCGTCTCGCTGCAGGGTAGTCAGGTCAAAGAGCTGCGGGGGTTGCTCCCTTTTATTTTTTCCTGAAACAGCCGTTATTTTAAAGGGTTGTCCCTGAATCTTTTCCAGAAGCGTCTGGGCTTTCGCCTGATCATCAAAACGGTCGCCGGTGTGCTTGAAGGTTGTTTCGCGGTACAGAGTGGACAGTTCCCAGAATGGGTTGGGTGTGAAGTTCCGGATTTCATCATCGCGATGGACAATCATAGTGAGAACGGGAGTCTGTACCCGTCCTATGCTCCAGAGCACACGGTTGGAACCGCCTCCGGTGTGTCCGTGACGCACTGTAAAGCACCGTGTGGCGTTCAATCCTACTATCCAGTCTGATTCGCTGCGGCAGCGTGCCGCTGCGTAGAGTGAATCATACTCATGGCCGTCCCGGAGATTTTGAAATGCATCTCTGACGGCTTCCGGAGTGAGGGAGTTTAGCCAGAGCCGTTTGATGGGTTTCTGTTCGCAGTTGCTGAGGCTGAGGATATATCGGAAGATCAATTCGCCTTCCCGTCCGGCATCTGTGGCGCATACAATGACTTCCGCCTGCTGAAAGAGAGTTCTGATGGTTTCAAACTGTTCGGCGACACCTTTGTTGTCCACCAGCTTGAGCCTGAATTGTTCGGGAATGAAAGGAAGCGGCTGTATACGCCATTTTTTGAGTCCCGTATCATATTCGTCGGGATCCTGCAGTGTGACCAGATGTCCGAAGGCCCATGTGACTGCACAGCCGCGACCTTCAATATATCCGTTTTTTCTGGCTGTGATTTTCAGTACGGATGCGATGTCGCGGGCGACTGAAGGCTTTTCTGCAATAACAACTTTCATTTCCGTTCCATAATAGACAGTAGAGTTAAGCTGAGTCAATCCTGTTTTGATGGGAGAGCGTGCTATCATGTTGCATATCCGGAACCACAAAAAAAACTGAGATGCGACGAAACAATAACAGGCTGGCAGGCAGTGAATAGGTCTGACGCAGCTTCGGCTGCATAATTTTCTTGCTGAAATCCACGTTTTTCGCCAGAATAAGGCGCTTTTTTCACTTGCCAGATGAATTTTCAGGATTAAGGTTTTTATATGTCGAAGGAATCAAGTTTAAGTGCAATTACTACTTTGTGTAAACGCAGAGGGTTTATTTTTCACAGTTCCGAAGTGTATGGGGGAATGCCCGGTTTTTTTGATTACGGCCCGTTGGGCTGCGAAATGAAACGCAATATCAAGGATGACTGGTGGAAGACGACTGTCCGCAACCGCGAAGATGTTGAGGGCCTTGATGCCGCTATAATTATGCACCCTGATATATGGAAGGCTTCCGGCCATCTGGATACATTTTCCGATCCGATGACTATGTGCAAAGCTTGTAAGAAGCTGATGCGCGCTGATCAGGTGTGGGATATCTTTGCTGAAAGCGATGCCGGACAGACTCTGCAGAAGGTGCTGGATGAAAGCGACGGAGATGCCGGGAAGATTGTCGCCTGGTGTAAAGGCAAGGCCAAAGGGCAGACCCCCAATCTGCCAGCGGTTATGGACGCTGAGGTGCTGACAGCCGCTTATGAAAAGCTCAGCGGCGATGCGGAATCCTGTTGCGATATCAGGTCGCTTTATATGCTTTTTGCCAACGCCGGAAAAGAGACAGAAAGCATTCCCTGCCCGCATTGCGGGGGGGAACTTACAGATCCGCGTCCTTTCAACCTGATGTTTAAAACTGTTGTCGGTCCTGTAGATAACGAAAAGAATACCGCTTATCTGCGTCCTGAAACCGCCCAGGCTATTTTCGCGCAATTTCTCAATGTACTGGCGACCAGCCGTCAGAGTGTTCCTTTCGGTATTGCCCAGGTCGGCAAATCCTTCCGCAACGAGGTGACACCGCGCAATTATACCTTCCGTTCGCGGGAATTCGAACAAATGGAACTGGAATATTTCATACGTCCTGATGAAGCAGTTGAGTTGATATACGGCAAGGTGACGACGCTGAAGGATAATCCTGATCTTTCCACACCTGACGATTCCTGGGGTTGGGAGGTCTGGCATAAGTACTGGGTGATGCAGCGTAAAAAATGGGTTGCTGAGTGCGGTTTGCCTGAAGACTCTTTTGTGGAAAGTGTGCATGCAGACGATGAACTGGCCCATTACGCGCGTGCCTGTGTGGATATTGAATATGCCTTTCCTTTCGGGGTGCAGGAGCTCGAGGGTATTGCAGCCCGTTCGGATTTCGATCTCTCCCAGCATCAGAAGCACAGCGGTAAAACTATGGAAGTTTTTGATGAACCCCTGAAGCTGGCTGCTAAGAAAATGGATGATGATGCCAAATCCGCTTTCATGGAAAAGGTCGTGGACGGATGGGAATCACGTGGTAAGGACGGGGGTGAGGCCCGTGCCTATGTCGCCAAACTCTACGAAGGGCGTTACATCCCGCATGTTATCGAGCCGTCCGCTGGTGTTGACCGCATGATGCTTGCCCTGCTTTGCAATGCCTATGAAGAGCAGAAGCTGGTGGACGATAAAGGCAAAGAGGATACCCGTGTAGTTATGCATTTCAGACCGCGTATTGCTCCGATCAAGGTTGCGGTCTTTCCGTTGGTTAAGAACAAACCCGAGCTTTATAAAAAGGCTCGCGAAATGTTTGAACATCTACGTCAGCGTTATGCCGCTTTCTGGGATCAGAGCGGAGCTATCGGCCGTCGGTACCGTCGTCAGGACGAGATAGGTACTCCCTGGTGTGTCACCGTTGATTTTAATACCCTTGACGATGGAACCGTCACTGTGCGCGACCGCGATTCCATGAAGCAGGAGCGCATGACTCTGGAAGAGCTCAAGGCCATGATGGACGCAGAGCTGCTTGTCTGATGATGAATGATGAATGATGAATTTGCACTTTAATAGCCCGTTTCTTTCAAATCTCTTCTGTAGGCCCGGTGCCCTCACCGGGCGTTGGAGCGTCAGGTGGGGCACCTGGCCTACACAATTGGAGCGCCAGGTGGGGCACCTGGCCTACAGTTAATTGTAATGGGGCATTCGCATTTCGCCCCCAAACCCTCAACCCCTTTCTGAACAATGAACATCGATGATTATGCAGTTCCCGATTACGACCGTCTGCAACGGCGGGGTATACCGGAGGTTATCTACGGCTGCGGCAAGAGTGCTGTGCAGATAATCGGTATAATTCAGTCCCTCAATCAAGCAGGGCAGAATGGCTATGCCACCCGCATTACATCGGAGCAGGCTGTTGAAATCAAAGCTGCCCTGCCCGATGCCGTGTATGATGCACAGGCCGGGCTCCTGATCTGTGATGTAGTGCCTCTGCCGGAGAAACGGGGACGGGTCTCCGTTATCTGCGCTGGCACATCCGATATCAGAGTGGCGGAGGAGGCCGCTGTCACAGCTGAACGCATGGGCGTTAATGTCAATCGCATTTACGACGTCGGTGTTGCCGGTCTGCACAGGTTGCTCAGCCGTATTGACAAGTTCAGGGATTCCAACGCTTTAATTGTTGTAGCAGGCATGGAGGGGGCTCTTCCGTCAGTTGTCGGTGGTCTCACCGATAAACCGCTGATTGCTGTTCCCACCAGTGTGGGGTACGGAGCATCTTTCGGCGGAGTCGCCGCTCTTCTTGGAATGCTCAATTCCTGTGCGGCGGGAATAACCGTTGTCAATATTGACAACGGGTTCGGTGCCGGTGTGGCTGCCGGACTTATCGTGCGTCAGCAGTTGTAGTTTCCGGTTTCCGCATATTGCTTACTTGCTGTCACGCCCAAAGCTTTCCAGTCTTCATGGCGTGCTTGTTTCTTCGTCGGAAATGTGCAAAAATGACTCGCATAAAATGCTCGGACAATGTGGTTATGCGTGACAATATAACACGTATACATTTTGCGTATATGCATTGTGGCATATATAAAGCATTGATATTTAATAATTTATAAAAAATATAAGTTAATCTTTCATTTTTGGCATAGTGAATGCTTAATACAAGGTGAAAATAATTGGGTTATAGATAATTTACTATTTGATTAACAAATACAAGTGATTGGAGGTGACGACTATGGCTATGAACAACTTACTTACAAAATTCCGTGGACGTAATGACCTTCCTGCACGCAGAGCGGAATGGGAACCGTTCCGTGGCTTCCAGAGCGAGATGAATCGCCTGTTTGATGATTTCTTCGGGGATTTTCCGCTGGAGCCAGGTTGGTATGGAGGTGCTGATCAGGCGGTTGCGTTTTCACCGGAAGTTGATCTTTCCGAGACCGACAAGGATATAATTGTCAAAGTAGAGCTCCCGGGTATGGACAAAAAAGACGTCTCAGTGGAACTCGATGACGATGTCATTGTTATTAGCGGAGAGAAAAAGGAGGAGCATGAAGACAAAAATCGCCGCTGGCATGTTCGGGAGCAGAGCTTCGGAACCTTCCGCCGGCAGATTCCTCTTCCTTCTGCCGTAAAGGATGAAAAAGCGAAAGCTGCATTCAGGAATGGCATATTGACAGTGACTGTGCCCAAAGACAAGGAGGCGGAGCCGCAAAGAAAAATGATTGATATCACAACCGAATAAATTATTGCATGCGGCAGGAAGTTTTTCCTGTCGCATTGCATTTATATATCCATTGAAATTCAGGTGGCTGAAAAGCGCAGTGATTTTTTACGAAAGCTACGGATCTCATAAACGTAATATCCGGAGCTGTTGACGGGGATATAGCACAAGAGATGTCTGACTTTTTACTTACAGCAATTTGAGAAAGGAGAGCATTATGAATGATAATACAGGTATTAAACTGAATGTTTTAATGTTGCTGGTTGCCGTAATGCTTATTGCTCTCGGAATTCAGAGTGTTGTTATTTACAGGTTGACTGGCAGAGAAAGAAGTTCTTCGGAGCTTGTTGATCAGGATAGAACTGATGTAAAATCCGGTGACTTAGATCATGAAATGCCCGTTACGAAGGGTTACGGAAGGGATGACAGCTTTTTCAAGGATCCCCTTTTCAACATGAATTCAGATGACTGGGATCCCTTTAAAGAGATGCATTCCATGCATGAAAGGATTAACAGAATGTTCGGAAACGCGTTCGGGCGTTTTGAACAGAGCGATCATTTCAATGATCTTTTCCAGGATTATACATTTTCTCCGAACATGAACATGGAGGAGAAAGAGGACAGATATATTGTAACCATGGATGCGCCGGGAACAGATGAGTCCCGTATTGAGATAGATCTTGAAGGAAAGATGCTCACTGTCCGCGGTGAAATGGATAAGTCAGCGGAAACGAAGGACGGAAATTCGTGGATAATGAGAGAACGCCATAGCGGCAGTTTCAGACGGAGTTTCTCGTTGCCCGGTCCTGTCAAGGCGGATGAAATGACATACTCAACTGAAAATGGCGTGTTGCGGATAGAGATACCGAAGGATAATATGGATAACCGCTCAGATGCTTCAGAAGCGGGCGAATCTGCAAGTAAGTAACTGCGCTGATCTATCGTTTAACGGCGGATATACTGTGTTGCACGGTATTTCCGCCACCGGATGCGGTGGACAAACATTTGAAAGGTGACAGACGCGGGAGATCGCAGAGCTTCCGTTGTCGTCAAGATAAGTTAATGAATGAGAATAAGCGGAAAAAAACGGATAGTATCGGGTGGAACAGGACAACACGAATCTCTGATTCCTTTCCTGAACCGTTGCGGTCTGTGATAGAAGCGGCTGTTGATGAACGTGCGACTGACGTTCATATTGACCCGGTTCTGTCCGGGGAAAGAGTGCGGTTCCGTGTGGATGGTATGCTTCACAGGAAGGATATTATCGAATCTGAAAATCAGGGACGCATTATTAATCAGATTAAAGCCGCCGCCGGGTTACATACGAATAGAACATTCGTGCCGCTTGAAAGCGATATTGATTTGTCGAACGAATCAGGCAGTTATAATGTGCGTGTGTCAATCATACCTATAGGTCTGCGTGAAGCGGCACACCTGCGGTTTCTGGCTGCTGAGCGAAGTGCATTGAAAATCGAAAATCTGGGGTTGCAGGCTGGGAATATGCGCCTGATGAAGGAAGTTCTTCATAGGGGGCATGGACTTATTCTGGTTGCCGGTGCTACAGGCACGGGTAAAACCACCACTCTGTATGCGCTTGCCAATGCGCTTGATCTCCAGAGAAATGTGGTGGTTTCCGTCGAAGATCCTGTCGAGTTCAGGTTTTCCGGCATGCGGCAGCTTGAAATCGACGAACAACACGGGCTGGACATGCGGGAAGGTCTGCGGGTGTTGCTCCGTATGGATCCGGACGTAATTCTTATAGGTGAGATACGTGATCAGAACTCCGCGACTACCGCTGTCCGCGCTGCATTGGCAGGTCGGCTTGTGATCGCAACCATTCATTCAACGGATGCGTCTATGGCTATAGATGCGCTGAAACATTACTCCGTTTCCCGTTATATGCTTTCGGGTTCCCTGCGGCTCGTTATTTATCAGAAACTGCTGCGACGTGTCTGCCGCAAATGCGCACTTTCACGTGATCTGAATGCCGGTGAGCGGGAAATGTATCAACAATATAGTATAAAACCTCCCGACAAGGTTGTCCAGGCAACAGGATGCAGGGAATGCGGTCATTACGGTTATGCCGGTCGTGTCGGTATATTTGAGGTTACGCCTGTCGGGGATATGCTTGCTGAAGAAATCAGTCGCGGTGCGTCCCGGCATGTTTTCCGCAAGATGGCTGCTTCAGATAATCGCCGTACTATTGAGGCTGATGCTCTGAGGAAAGCCGCCGAGGGGGTTGTCTCAATTGATGACGTCATTAATTTCTGCCGACAACGGGTTTTTCCGGAAAACAACGGTAACTGATGATCTTTTTCTGATATTTCCCGTATCTAAAAGGAGCAGATTGCGCTGGTTTTTTTAGAAAACGGCATGTCAAGCCGCAGTATCGCAGCAGGCATGAGTGTCCGTCTTAGCCAATGAGCTTTGCCATTGTGCTTCGGCCTTGTTCCTTCGGGAGAACCTGCTTCGCAGGTCCCGTTACTTTCGCTTCGCTCGGTGATCAAACCCCCTGCGGGGGTTCTCATCCCTCCCTGCAAAAAAACGACCTGTGCAGGCACAAATCGCAATAAATTGGCAGAGACTCTTTATCCTCGTACAAACCTCCATCATGGGGGATGAGTAGAGAGCATATCGGAAGATGGAATAGTGGAAGAGTGGAATGGTGGAGCAAAGCAAGAAAGTATGCCGCTTTCCACCATTCCACTATTCCATTCGTCCGCGTCCCCGCTGGAAAGGATTCAGCCATGACGACTGACAATGACTTAGCTATCGAAGTCCGCAATCTGGCTAAGCGGTTCGGCGATGTCGAAGCCGTAACCGGCATCGATTTTGATGTACGGGAAGGCGAGCTGTTCGGCTTCCTGGGCCCGAACGGCGCGGGCAAGAGCACGACCATCAACATCCTGATCGGCCTGGCCCGTCCGGATGCAGGCACCATCCGCATCAGCGGGATTGACTGCTCAAAAAAACCAAAGGCCGCCCAGCACCTGATGGGCGTGGTGCCGGATGAGAGTAATCTTTATCCCGAACTGACAGGGTTCGACAACCTGCGTTTCTGCGGATCGCTGTACGGCATGCCCCGGCGTGATCGTGAACTACGGGCGCAAGAGCTACTCAAGCGGTTCGGTCTTGCCGAAGCTGGCGGCCGAAAATTCGGCGGCTACTCCAAAGGCATGAAGCGCAAACTCACCATCGCGGCCGGCATCATCCACTCACCGGCCATCCTGTTCATGGATGAACCCACCACCGGCATTGAAGCGGGCACCATGAAGCAGGAAAGGGAGAAGAAGATGGGAGGTGGCGCATGAAGGCATGGATCGCATTCTGGAATATTCTGGTCAAGGACTTCCGGGCCTACTACCTCAAGCCGCCCAACATCAGCTGGGGCATCATCTTCCCCTTCGCATGGGCATTGCGCTTGAGCGCAATTCACAGACACGCGGTTCCTGGCAGGCGGCACGCCAACGCCCCGAATTGCAGGCCGCGTTGGCGCGTATTGCGGTAACCCGCTCGGAAATCGCCGGTAGCCGCGCTGCCTACTGGCCAACGCTTAGCGCTGGGGTGAGCGCCGGGCGTAAGGATACGGAATTCGTGCCCGAGCAGGATGAATGGTCGGCGGGCCTGTCGCTGGATACAGTTCTGAGTTGACTCCGCGCCGAAAACCTTGAACGGACCGCGGGACGGGTAACGTCTGGACGAATGGAAATCATTGCCTGCATCACCGGCGAGTTTGAATCGCTGATATAAACGTAGTGATATTCAGGATTTGGCATGCCAAGCCGTAGTCTCGTAGCGCAAAATAAGATAGCCCCCTTTTCGCAAACAAAAATCACGTTTTGTTTGGCTACGGCGTGGTATCCTTCACTCTCCGCTGCGCTATGAGCGAAGGATGGCGGAGGGGGAGGGATTCGAACCCCCGGTACCTTGCGGCACGCCGGTTTTCAAGACCGGTTCTTTCAACCACTCAGACACCCCTCCGAAAAGTGGACTCCATTATAGAGGAAGGAACAATGCCATTTCAAGCCGCTATTTTGACAAATAACAGAATCTGTGAAAATCTGTTAAATCTATGGATTAATAAATGTTACTGTGTGATCCCCGCAGCGAACTCCAATGCAAGCAAAGCATAGGATGTTGACAGCACCGGGTCGTTCTCCCAGAAACGGCCGTTGTTATTCACCCAGGAACCATCTGCTTTCTGAAGCGCCACAATTCGTTCAACCAGCTCTTTGCGCCATTGAATGTCGCCTTGCTCCCCAGGGATTGTCTCGCGCCCTGCGGCTGTGAGTGCGCGTGAAATGACATTAAAAAAGAAGTAGAGTCCCTGCTGTCCCATGCCCGGGTTCTCTTCCAGTGTCCAGTGCTTGCCGGCCCAGTCAAGGGCTGAGATGACCCGTGGATCATTGGCAGGCACCTTGGCATAGACCATGGAAAGCAATCCAGCATAGGTCATGCTGCCGTAGGAGCGCAGAAATACCTTGCCGACCGCGTTGGTGACGGTGCCCGCTTTGGGATCGGTCGGATGATATACAAAACCACCCTGCTGATCCTTGCCCGCCTCTTTGGGGCTCTGCAGCTGCTCGACAAAAGTCAGTGCCTCATCCCATTTGAGATCTGCCCTCTTTTCGCCTGCCGGACGTGTGTCTTCCACTCCCTGCGTGCGTCGAAGGGCCTCCATGGAAAAATGCGTGTTCATCAGGTCGGTATAAGCGCGGTTGGTATCGCGGTCATAACCGAATCCGCCTTTGTAAACATCATCACCGGTATGCTGCCCGCTGGCCACAAAGGTTCTTGCGTCGCGGATAATTTTGTCGATATCTTTGCGCCTGGTTTCATAGAGTGCCGTCATACAGATGGCAGTGTTGTAATTGCTGAGTCCGCCGCCCTTCTGTCCGGGAACCTTGCGGTAGATGCCGCCATCGGGTTGGACATGTTCTGTGAGAAACTTCACCGCGCTGTCAACGGTTTTGCAGTCGCTTTTTTTAGAAGCGGTGAGCGCCCATAACGAAAGAGCCGAGAGTGCCGGAAAACGTTCATTCGACCATGAACCATTATTTTTTTGAGATTTCTGCAACCATTCAACACCTTTTGCGACCGCTTTTTCCGCTTCTTCTTTCCAGTCATCCGCCGCCATGACATTAAGTGAGCTGAGAGCTATAAATACCAGTAATATTGTTATGTGCATTTCAGTTCTCCAGTAATTTGTTGTAGGAAATTATAACAGTGCGCTTTCCTCTGTTTACGACAGGGCACTGTGGTACAATAAAGTGAATTGCTTCATGCTTCCGCATTCCTACAGCTCTTTGCTATGTTCCATTCCCCCATGCCGTTCGTGCGCAGCACGAATCTACCTCACGACGCGTCCTGAGGCGGATCCACCCATAAGCGATTCCACTTCCGTTCGGGTGGACCAGTTGACGTCTCCCTTGATTGAATGTTTCAGGCATGATGCCGCAACTGCGTATTTAACCGCTGTCTGCGGTTTGCTCAGTTCCGGTGTGATCAGCGAGAAGATGAGTCCGGCGGCAAAGGAGTCGCCGCCGCCCACACGGTCAACGATATTCCTGATCTGATAGGGCTTGTAATTGCCGGCTTCATCCAGCGGCGCGAAAAAAGGTCTGTCCTGTTCGGCATCGTAGAGCATGGCGCCCCAGTTGTTATGCGAAGCGGAAAGACTTTCGCGCAGGGTGATGGCCACTTTGCTGACGTCGGGAAACTGTTTTACCACCTGGCGGGCAACATCGGGATAACGTGATGTGTTCAGGGTGCCAGCATTGACGTCGGTATCTTCAGCATGTATGTTGAGTATATCCGAACAGTCTTCTTCATTGGCGATAACCACATCGACATAGGGTAGGATGCCGCGCATGGTTTCTTCAGCCAGTTCACGCTGTGATTTGGCGGGATGCCATTTCCAGAGTTTCTTGCGGAAGTTGAGGTCGCATGACACACGGGCTCCGGCCGCTTTAGCTTTTTGGGCCGCAACCAATGTGGCCTCTGCGGCGGTTTGTGAGAGAGCCGGTGTGATGCCGCTGACATGCAGCCATTGCGCTCCGTCAAAAATTGCGTCCCAGTCATACTGGTCCGCAGCTGCCAGACTGACAGCGGAATCGGTGCGGTCATAAACCACATTGCTCGGCCGCTGATTGGCGCCGGTTTCAAGAAAATAGAGTCCCAGGCGTCCCTCGTCGGTTCTGAGAATAAATTGTGTGTCGATACCTACGGCACGCAGGGTGTCCATGACTGCTTCAGCGATTGTATGTTCGGGAAGAGCTGTGACATAGCGGGCACTGCCGCCGAAATTGCATATGGATGATGCCACACTGGCCTCGGCGCCGGCATAGGTGACTTCCATTGTGCGGGTCTGCCGCAGACGCAGGTTTTCAGGAGCGGCCATGCGGCCCATGATCTCTCCGAAAGTTACAACATATTGCATATTTTATCCTTCGAATTTTAAACAGATGAAGATAACTCAAAAAAAATCAGCAATTAGTATACTATTTCTTCGGCATTTTTAACAGAGTGAAGTGGGACCAGACTTTTTATTATATTCCAAAGCCGCTTTCATTCGGAACCAAAGTGAATTTGTATGAGACTGTAGTAGCTTTAGGCCCTACTTGTATGGCCAGGTTCCTGTCATGCGGGATTGCTGGCGAATCTGTGGGGTCGGCGGTGTTCTGCCATAGTTCCGTTTGCGGGGCAGCTTTAGCCGCATACGCCTGATTCATCCAGCACACGGCGCAATTCGGCTGCCCGCTCAGTAATGGCATCCCAGTTTTCACTTTCAGTCAGCTCTTTTTTTGTCAGCCAGGATCCGCCGGCAACAGGAATGTTCTCTTCCTTAAGATAATCAACGATATTTCCGAGATTAACACCGCCCAAAGGAAAATACTGGATGTCAAGATGCTTATACGGTGTTGCCATGCTACGCAGATAGGGAATGCCGCCGGAAGCACCTGCGGGAAAAAATTTCACAAAGCGGCAACCTAATTCAATGGCGGCCTCCAGTTCCGAAGGAGTGACGATGCCGGGGGCAAAGGGGAGCTCTGCCTCCTGGGCCGCACGTACAACCCGTGGGTTTGTTCCCGGTGCAACGGCACAATGCGCACCCGCCTTTTTAACTTCCATAACTTGCTCCGGGGTCAGAACGGTTCCCGCAATCACCATCATCTCCGGCACTTCAATGCAGACTCTTTTCAACCCTTCAAGTGCAGTCGGGGTCCGCAGTGTTAACTCTATAATATCAATGCCGCCTTTGATCAAGGCTTTGGATAATTGAACGGCTTTCTCCGCACTTGTCGGTGTGAATCCTGCCGCTGCGCCGCATTTTTTAAAACGATTCAGCATATCGGTTGTGAAATTCATATGATTAGCTCCATTGAGTTGTTGATGTAGGTCCGGTTAAAAACTGGACCTACATCTGCCCCCCGAGAAGCGGCAGCTGTTTGATCTTGCGGTAAACCTTTCCCCGCTTGCTACTTTTGCAATCATAAACAGTCAGCTTTCCGGCAGTCCATGAACCGAAATCCGCATCTTCATCCGCATCAAGAGCGTCAATGAGTTTACGGTTTTTAACCCCCCCAAGGCAACTTCCTAAAAGAATGTGCGGGCGGTAATCCTCAACCGGTTTTTTAAACCCGAACTTTTCAATTGAATCCCAGATGGCCTCGTAGAGATTATCCATCTCATCCCGGGGATCAACAGCAGCCCATATGTTGTGAGGAAAACGCTTTGTCCCATAAAATCCGAAACCGTAAACATGCACTGGAAATGCGGGGGAGCGGGCGCAGATTTTTTCAGTTGTATCAGTTATGTGCGGCAGAAAAGCGGGTGAAATCTCTCCTATGTCGACAAGAGGAAACTGCAGCCGGTCACGTTCTGTCCAGCGGACATCTTTGGCTGCGGGGCTATGGCGTTCTATCGCATCTGCCAGAGTATGTTTAATTTCGTCAGGTATTGAGATTGCTAAAGATATATTCATCAGTAAGGTCAGAGTTTCTGTATTAATCCTGCGCAGGGAGCGTGGAGCGATATGCATAGTTTCGAATCAGGCCTGATTCGGAACTTATACAACAAGTGTCAGTGGAATTTCAATGGAAAAGACAGTTCCGTCATCCGGTGCGGATGTGAAAGAGACAGAACCTTTCAGATAGTTTTCACCCAGGAGTTTCATGCTGTAGGTTCCAACGCCGCGTCCACAGCCTTTCGTGCTGAATGAACGCTTGAATATCCGGGAGCGTACCGAATCATCAATATACTGGTAATTATGTACCCAGAACCGGAGGGTTTCATTTCTGGTGAGGCCGCATCCTATGGTTATGGTTTCATGTTTGTCAGCTGCTTCAAGTGCATTCTTCAGCATGTTGCCGAGGACACGGGAAAGCTGGTTTTTGTCGCTGGTGAATTTTATGTCCTCGCTTGAGGATGCCATCATGATTGTCCTGTCCTGTGCGCAGTCATAGTGGGAATAAAGCGATAAAACCTCGTCCAGAAAATTTAGGGAACTCATTGTTTTAGGGTTCAGCATCAGATTGCCGTCTTCTGCGTAGAGAAGACTCTGCTGCGCTCCGATTTCATTGATGAGCATATGCACAGAGGCGAATATGCCTTTGTTGAGTCTGTTTTCAGAATCCGGCGCGTGCTTCTGCATAAGCTGTACGCTGCTGAAAAGCGCATTGAGGGTATTGTTCACATCGTGGAAAAAAATCCGTTCAAGCACTTCTCTGCGTTTTTCATGACTTATGTCCTTCATTACGAAGAAAACAAAACGTTCATCCGCGAAGAAATAAGGGGCAGCCGTGACACGGTAATCGAGAGCCGTGTTTTTATCGGCAGGAGTGATATGACACTCTTCAACAGACTTTTCATCGGAGATGCCGGCCAGGATGGCCTTGACAGCTCCGCAGTTGCGGCAGTAGGCGGTTGTGCCGCATCCATGGTCGGAATCTTTTGCGTGGATACATCTGAAAAATTCACCCGGACGCAATCCGTAAATCCGATTTTCTTCAGAGGAATGCATGAATTGCTTTGCAACGCTGTTTGCAAAGACAATCTGCCTGTGTTCGTTCAATATCAGAACGATGTCGGGGATTATATCCAGATGTTTACAGACTAAGGGGGTTCTGGCAATAAGCTTTACCTGGCGCATTATCTCGTGCGGACAAAGCCTTTTGGCTGGAGCGAATTCCGTAGATTTAGTAAATGAAACCATCGTGTTTTCCGCTGTGTCTCCGGATATCTTCTGGCATGACCTGATACATAATCCGGACTGCGCATGATATCAACCTGTAGTACTCACTAATAACCACAGATAATAATTTGCCGGGCTGAAAAAGTCAAATGTAATTCCGGTATCATTTTCGTTGCCGATATTTACAGAAAAAAAGTATATTCTCCGTGTTCAGGGGATTATGAGCGGAGCAGACAGGCGGCTGAAAGCATTTTTAGAATTAAGTTATTAGGTTGTATTTGTGAAAATCTTTTGTTAAGATTCAGCCCTCAAGTGAGGGGTCATGCAGATTCCAGATTCCTCCACGATAAATGTTAAGACAGATAAAACATAATGAAAGGCCGAAAAGTATGAACAGAAAATTTTACTCTTTGATGATTGCGGTTGCGCTGGTCTCGGCAGTGAAAATTCACGCCCAGGAAAGCAGCGCCGGATATTCCCCCTTTATGCTCAGTATAGTCAATCCTATACAGGTGCCTCCGGCTGATTTTGATATAGGCGGGTTGAAACTGAATATCATCTATGGTGAGTGTCATGATTTTACCGGGCTGGATGTCGGTCTTTTCAGTCAGGCGGCAGGAGATTCTATAGGGCTTCATATCAACGGCGTATCTGTTGTCGGAGGCAACAGCAGCAGCCTGATGATTTCTCTGGTTTGCAACTATGTGGGAGGAGAGTACAGCGGACTGCAGATAGGTGCATATAATCATGCGTCACATCTTGACGGACTGCAGATCGGCGTTATCAACTATGCCGAGACTGCTTACGGACTGCAGATCGGACTGGTTAATGTCATAAAGGATAACGATGTCCCTTTCTTCCCGGTTGTAAACGCTTATTTTTAGTACGTAAGTCACTATTTTGTCGTTTATGTCCGCTGTGTGTCAGTTCTGTAGGATGGGAAAACGGCGAATATGCCAGCTGATTAATTATGTCCACCTTTATACGGTGGATGCAAACCTTGAGTTAAGGAATAAAAATGAAAACATACGCACTGAGAAAAATTGCAACCGGTGTTTTATTCACCTGTCTTGCGATCAGCGCAGGGCTTTCCCGGCAGGTGGTATCTGAAAACGGCAAACTGGATCCGCAGGCCTCTGCGGAACTTGATGCTTTCAGAAAAAAAGTTCAGGCCGCCAATCCCGATATGGATATTGTCTCGGTTGAAGCGGATGTTGTTAAACGGGCGGTTCTGGCCCCCAGGCCTCAGCCGGTCAATCCCAAGGTCGCTGTTTTTGTGAAGAACAATACACGTGTTCCCGGGATGGATGATGAGGTGGACGGCATACGCGACCGCATCGGTGCCGAGCTCGCCGGTGCTGGTATGATTGTTATGGATCAGGCTGAGATTGTCAGCGGATTCAACCGTTACAAAGTGACTACCGCAGAGGAACGCGCGGGGCTTGTATCAGGCGTGTTTTCGGGAGGGTCGACTGTTCGCGTCGCTCAGATGCTGGGCTGCGATTATGTAATGCTTGTCAAAATCGTGCGTGCGAGCACGGCCAGGCGAAAAGCAGGTGATCGCCCAGTGACTATCTATACCTTGAATATGTCCACCAAGGTCAATGAGGCCGTTCAGGGTTCATCGGTTTATGGCTCCAACTGGTCACGTAAAATCCCTGTGCCCGGTGAATATGCCGCAGCTGACGATGCTCTGAATTATTACAATGATCTGGTTGATCAATGGGCCCAGGAAACCGGAGAGGAGATATCACAGAAGGCCCCGACCTGGCGCCGGGTTGAAGCCGCTCCCGCAAAAATGGTTACATTTTCCGTTTCAACCACTGTTGACGAGTTGATCCAGGGGCTTGAGAACGGTGTTCGCGCTCCGAACGAACTGCTGGATGAAATGCGTCATGTGGTCGGCGGTGTTACGGTTGAGCTTGACGGTGCCGCACTCGGCTCATCTCCGGGGACTTTCCAGGCCACACCCGGCTTGCATCAGTTGCGTGTGACCCGTCAGTGGATGACGCCCTGGCAGAAGACAGTCAATATACAGGAGGATTCCGCTTTCAATATAGGTCTTGAACTTTCCGATGCCGGTCTGCAGCGTTACCGTAATCTGGAAGCCTTCCGTTCGCTGATTGCCGTTGCTTATGCCGAAGCACTCATGCGTAAAGGCGCTAAAATCAATTTTGATACAGCCGCATGGCGTGATGTCAGTATAGGTGATGAACAGGGGAACAATGTTAATGTCGGTGTGGGAACAGCTGTTCAATAATGAAACAGAGATTATTCAATTTTTCTGTCTTTGTGGTTTTGCTTTCGCTGACCGGCTGTGTATCATCCACTGGAAAAGTTGCCTATGTCAGAGCCAGGCTTCGGTCCGGCGATGATGCCGCGGCTCTGGTCTGGGCGGAAGAAAAGAAAAACAGTGTGTACAGTAAGCCGCTGGGTTTTCTGGAAACCGGGCGTATCCGTATGTTGTCCGGGGATTTTCAGGGAAGCGTCACCAATTTTTCGGTCACTATTGAATCCACAATCCAGGAGACTGACGAGGGACCTGTGATTAAGCTGGGTGATGTGGGGGCCGATGTAATGGCAGGTACGATCACTGATGACCGCACCCGGCCGTATAACCTGCCGGCTTATGAATTTATACAGGCGCTGAACTATCAGATGCTCAATTATATCTTTCTGGAAGATATTAGCTCTGCGGGTGTTGAGGCGCGCAGAGCGGTTTTCGCCCAGGATGCTATTGCGGAAAAATATGCGGAGGAGGTCGAAAAGCAGAAACTGAAGGATGAGGAACTGGCGGATGATAATGAGGAAAAAAATGCAGGCAAAAGTGTTGTAACCACAGAAGATGAGGATGCATCCATTGCCAGAGTCAATCAGGAACTGGAAAGAATGGCGCCGGTGCTGGAGAAATCCCGCTGTTCTTATGAGAACGGACTGGTATGGTATCTCTGCGGGGTTATCCTGGAAGAACAGGATGATATAAGCAATGCTGCTCTGTGTTATCGGAAAGCGAACGAGCTCGCTCCTCATAATCCTTATATCCGTAGGGATTTCCTGCGAATGCTGGCAACTCAGGACCAGGTTGCCTACCAGAGCCTGATGAAACAGTATAAGCTGCATCCTGAGGATGTAATGTGTGCTCCGGCGGAAGTGATAATCGTTTTTGAAGAGTCGTTTGTGCCCCAGCGGAAGTCAATTAAAGTTCCTCTGCCCGTAGGAGGCACGCTGACATCTGTGGATATTCCCTTTTATGAGGAGGGACCGCACAATCCAATCAGTTTTGAGATAAGCTGTAACGGCAAGGTGCTGGGCGGCGGTGCTGAAGCGGTTAATGTGCAGTCGCTGGCATATCACGATCTGAAAGAGAAAATGCCCGGTGTTGTTCTGCGCAATGTCACCCGGATAGGCACTCGCATAGCCGCGCAGCAGGTTGCGAATCATAGCGGAAGCGATGCCCTTAAATACGGAACTCTGATTTTCAATTCGGTGTCAACCTTGATCAATAAGTCGGATACCCGAGCCTGGTATACCTTGCCTGCGATTTCCTATCTGACCTGCCACCCGGTGGAACCCGGCAAGCAGACAATTTCCCTCCGCAATCCCGCAACCGGGTATACTGTAAACATCCCTGTTGTGGTCAGCTCTGGTGAGAGACGCCTGATCTGGATTGCCGATATTGAAGGATGCTCGCGCATCGGTACAGCTTCTCTTGACGGCAAGGGGGCCGAGCCGACCTTCAGGATTGACGACAGTCTGCTCACCGGTCCGCGGATGTTGAATTCGGAGAAGTAGTTTGTTGAGCATGTGATAACAATTCTGCTAAAATGAAATGGTGTAGAATGCGGAGGATGAGAAACTGTTACACGGTTTCGGTTTTAACAGGTGAACAGGCTGCTGGCATCTCAAGGGATAAAGAGGAATTTTAACGCTGTGCGCTTTGCATTATATGAACATAAAGAAAAGAGGTTAATATGATAATCGGGAAACAATGTATTTTATATTCAGCACTGGCGTTAAGCATGATCAGCTTAACCGGCTGTGTTGATACAGCTGGAACTACGATAAGTACAGATCATACCGGCGGTGTCTCAGAGGTGCTTGAGGACAGTACGCGACTGCGCCGTAAACTGGGTGTGGATGTTGCCTCGGTCAACTATGACAAGGTGAACAGCATGAAACGTGTTCACATTACGCTTTATAATAAAAGTCATAAGCGGCTGCATCTTCATTACCGCATCTGCTGGTTTGATGAGAATGGAATAGAGCTTGATCCCAACACTAAGACCTATCGTTCGTTAATAATGGAAGGACGCGATACTGTGACTGTTACCGGTGTTGCCAATAATCTCAAGGCTGTGCGTTCAAAACTGCGTGTGCGCGAAGCTAAGGAAGCGATGTAGTTCGCATAGAGCATAGCGTGTTTATCAATCTCCGCTGTGCTCTTTACGCGATGCGGCTTTTGACTTCATTTTCTGAGAACAAAGTGCAAACATTTTTATTACACAAGGAGAAAATATGAAAAAAAGTATAATTGTATTTCCTGTTATGGTTCTGACAGCTGTGTTTCTCAGCGGCTGTGCCAGTATGCCGACAGTGACCGAAACACCCCTGGATCGCAACCCCATTACTTCCAAACTGGAGGCACAGGATGTCCGGCGTACGGTTGAGAAAATGGCGGAGTCGCTGGTCAGTGCTCCGGGCGTTTTGGAAGCAACAGGCGGAAAACGCCCTGTTCTGGATATCGAACCGTTGAAAAATTGCACCATGCAGCATGTCGATATGGTCAGTATAACCGATTCCCTGCGAATGCAGCTGCTGCGTTCAGGCCTGTTCCGCTTTGTCGATAAGTCAACATTCGGAACAGATATCGAGTTTATGGATGCGCAGTCCAACCTCGGACTGACAGACAGCAGTAAAGCCGTCCGTCCGGGTCAACAGAGTGCCGCGCAGATGTATCTGACCGGTGCCCTGAGCGAAATCAAACACACTGTTGGGCGTACAACTGACCAGTACTACAAGTTCTCCATGATTCTCAAGGACTTGAGATCCGGCGAGCTGGTTTGGGCTGATGAGCAGGAAATCCGTAAGCAGAGCGTCAAGAGTCGTTTTTAGGCCTTTTCCTGGAGGGCACAATTAAACATGTCTGCCATTTACAATCCATTGTGCCGCAAAACATGAGAATTATTGTTCTTACAGGAGAAGGCAAAGGAAAAACAACATCAGCGATGGGAATGGTTCTGCGTGCTGTCGGTCATGGACAGCGTGTATGCATCGTTCAATTTATTAAAAAAGACTGCGGGTCAGGTGAAATCAGGGCGCTGGGAATGCTACCGGGCGTTGAAATGCATGTATGCGGAAAAGGTTTTGTGTTTGAGCGTCAGGGAGAACGCTTTAAAGAACATCTGCATTGCGCTGAGGATGCAGTGACATTGCTTCAGGAAAAAATCAGTCCGTTTTTTGACATGATCGTTCTGGATGAGATCTGCCCGGCAATATCACTCGGCCTTGTATCGGAGGAGACTGTTCTGAAGCTGCTTGACAGTGCTCCTGATAACATCAACTTTGTTTTGACGGGAAGAGATGCACCGCCGGCTCTGATAGCCAGAGCTGATACAGTCAGCCGTATCGAGTGCGTGAAACATGGTTTTAACAGCGGTTTTCCCGCTGCGGAAGGTGTGGAAATCTAGCAGTCTGACGGACTGTCATTTCCGACAGACTGCCGGGGTCTGCCGGTTGTAAAATGAAGTTTTAATTTTGTCCGAAGCGTTTATAATGAAACTCTTCAAAGGAAAACACAGTAAAAACATGTCACGTAGCGCTATTGTGGGGCAATGGGGTGAAGATCAGGCTGCTATGTTTTTAAAAGATGCCGGTTTTCATATTCTGGGACGCAATGTCCGCCCGGATCGACGTGATGAAATCGATTTGATTGCACGGAGGAAGGAAACCCTGGTTTTCGTTGAGGTTAAAACCCGGGGTTGCGAGGATTTCGGATCTCCGGCCAGTGCTGTGGATGCTGACAAGCGGCATGTTTTGAATCGCGCCGCCTCCGCCTACCTGCGAAAGGCGCACTACCCGGATCTTTTTTATCGGTTTGATGTGGTAGAAGTTATAGGCCAGCCGGACATGGAAAAACCCGAAATCCGGCACATCGAAAATGCATTCCCCTTCGAAAAACGTTTCAGTTTCCCCGTATGACATTTTCAGCGATTTCTTTTGCTAAAATCTCCGGGCATCTGTAAACTTGTGTGCTGTTATGGCATATGAAGTTCTAGCAAGAAAATGGCGTCCGAATCTCTTTGAAGATGTTGTCGGTCAGGAGCATGTTGTTCAAACCCTGAAAAATGCGATTAGCAATAACCGTGTTGCGCATGCGTATATTTTTGTCGGTCCGCGGGGTATCGGCAAGACTACTCTTTCGCGCATCTTCGCCAAGGCTCTGAACTGCAAGAAAGGGCCTACTACGACACCCTGCTGCGAATGTGATGTATGTAAGGAAGTGGCAGCTGGCAATTCTCTGGATGTTCTGGAAATTGACGGCGCGTCAAATAACGGTGTCGAACAGGTGCGTGATCTGCGCGAGCAGGTTCAGTTTGCACCATCCAACGCGAAATATAAAATCATCATCATTGACGAAGTCCATATGCTGTCCACAGCGGCGTTTAATGCTCTGCTGAAAACCCTCGAAGAACCGCCTCCGCATGTAAAATTTATTTTCGCGACTACGGAGGGGCACAAACTTCTTCCGACTATTATCTCCCGCTGCCAGCGCTTTGACTTGCGCAGGATACAGACTCCGGCCATTGTTAAGAGACTGGCCTACATCTGCTCTCAGGAAGGGATAAGCATCACCGAAGATGCTTTGCTGGCAATCGCCCGCGGAGCGGAGGGCGGTATGCGCGACGCCCTCTCCGCTTTGGATCAGCTGATTTCCTTCAAGGGAAATGAGCTGGCTGAGGAGGATGTTCTTTCGGTTTTCGGTCTGGTGTCTCGTGAATCCCTGGAGGCCCTGTCGACTGCAATTCTCAAAAGCGACATTCCTGTTATTCTCGAGATGATCAATACCTTCGACAGTGCTGGCAAGGATATGAGCCGTCTTGTCTTTGAGCTGATGGAGCATTTCCGCAATCTTCTGCTTTATCATCATGTAGGGAATGATATGGCGGCGCTCGGGGCCACGCTGGAACAGACAGGAATATATGCGGATCAGAAGAAGATGGCGGATGCTGACCGTGTGCTGCAGATTACTGATCAGCTTGGAGAGATGGAAGGACGTTTACGTTATGCGCTCTCCGTCAGAACATTGATTGAACTGTCTCTGATCCGTTGTGCCCGTATTGCGCAGGTCGTTCCTCTGGAAGCAATTCTCAAGCGACTTAATGCTCTTCGCGATGTCTTGAAACCTGCCGCACCCGGGGAGATGGCTGAAAAGAAAGAACAGGGAAACGCGGTTACATCGAAAAAACCGATAACGGAAAAAGTTTCTCCGTCTCCGGAACTGGCTGCTGGTTCCGCAACTGCCGTGGATGACAGTGCGGAGCCGCCGGTACGTAATTCCGTAAAAACGAAAAAAAGTGCCGCTGAAATTGAGCAGGCGAGGGAATCGCTGCATGATGACCCGGCGCTGGGGATGACACAGGATATACTGAAAGGCGCCAAGGTGGTGGATGTCGAAAACTGAAGCTGTTGTCCGCTTGAGTTTTCCGCAGTTTGAATCAGCCGGGACGTAGCTCTGTTATGTTTGTTTCCGGGATCTGTTCAACCAGTTTAAGGCATATCTGTGCCGACATTGCGGCGGCTTTCGGAAGAAAGGTCTGAAAATCCATGGTGTTGTTTCCCTTGTCGGGTACATCACTCAAGGCACGCAGAACCAGAAAAGGCACTCCGAAGCGGGAACATGCATGTGCAACAGCTCCGCCTTCCATTTCGACACACTGCACTTTGCCAGCAAAGTTTTCTTTTATGTCGGAAATCTGACTTTCTTTATAAATAAACGCGTCGGCTGAACCCAGCAGTCCTTTGTGACACCTCGGAGGGTTGTCCATGGAAGCAAGAACATTGTCAAGATGCGTGTGTAGCTCGCGGCAGGTTTTGAAACGGGGCGGGCTTCCCAGTATCTGCCCATACTCAAATCCCAACGGAGTAATATCCACATCAGTATAAACAATTTCATCGGGTACTACGATGTCAAGTATCTGCTGGTCCGGCTGAATTCCTCCTGCTGTTCCCGTATTGATAATGCACAGGGGATCGAAATCCGAAAGCAGGAGTGTCAGAGTGCAGGCGGCATTGACTTTTCCCACTCCCGATTCAGCAATGATGATTTTTCGTCCGTACAGCTTTGTTTCAAACATGCTGGTGTTGTAATGAACATATTCCCTGTGTTCGGGAAAAACGGTCAGCAGGGCCTCGAGTTCCTGAGGCATTGCGGCGACAAGTGCAATCGGTTTCATGTGAATCATTTTGATCCGGTTTCGGGAAAAGCGTCTGCAGGTCGGATTTTTCTGAAAACAATGGAATTCCGCCTGCCGCTGATTTTTACGTAAGGTGATTTTCCCTGCAATTCCATCTTCTGGAATAAGGAATTTTCACCGTGTCGATTTTCAAAGGAAGTTTACGGGAGTCAATCATAACATTACTGAAGCTTATCCCGTCCGCATGACGTACAGTGATTCCCGATTCAGCTTCAGTGAAGGCCGAGTCGGATATCTGTATATCTTCAAGATTCATATCTGGCAGTCCTGTCATGTTTACAGCGGTTGTTGCATTGTCCACTGTACTGCCTCTTCCCCTTGTGCTTTTAAAACGGATGCCCCGGTGATCCATTCGCCTTCAGGAATGAGAACTGTTCCTCCGCCCTGTCTGTGACAGTCGGCAATTGCCTCGGATATTGCTTCTGTGCTTTTGATACGGGGTCCCGGACTCCAGCTGCATTCGCGGGCGCCGTAGTTGCGGATGTTGAATGTTCTGTCCGGAAATACAGGACGGGCGAGCTGCGGCATTTTAAACGGCGCGTTGATCGGAGCTATCTCCTCCGGAATCGTCTCACCCGGTTGCCAGGCGTGAGAAAGCAGAGTGCAGAAAACCGCAGCAGTAAGAAAAGAAAATCTGCCGGTCATTATTGTTCCTCCTTTATTCCACCGCGGAAAGCACCGGTCGGCAGTCCCAGATGGTTGACAAGATTGGGCTCTGCCAGCTGGTGCCATGCGTAGCGGAACCCGGCTGGATGTTCAATTTTTGGAGATGAAATGAGGACGGTTTCACCATCTATCACAGCATCCGCTTTTTCATAACGGCCGTCCGGGCCGCAGATTTCGAACCAGTCCGGGGCTTTGCCGTTGCGGGTTCTGAGCTCCCTGTTGTATTCAAACGATAGCCGTATTCTGTTCTTTTCAATTTTGAATGATTTATAGACAGGCCCCGACCATTCAATGTTTTTCCTGCCGTAAGTACGGTTGAGTGCCTGGTTTGCAAGGCGCAGGCCCACATCCTGTTTGTTGCGGGGATGAATGTCTGTGAGGTTGCCGATATCGTTGATGACTGTATAACCGGTGTTTTTAATTGCGTCCGGTATTGCAGCCTGCGCCTCCCACATTTCGGGAAGGATGTACGGTTCGTTGCCGCCATATTTGTAGGGGGCCAGCTGCACCAGATAATAGGGGAGATCCGGAATGCCCCATTCTTTACGCCAGCCGTTGACCAGTGCTCTGGTCTTTTCAATATAGAGCATTCCATCACGGCGGTTGGATTCTCCCTGATACCAGATGGCACCCTTGACGGCATAAGGAACAAGGCCGGCAACCATGCCGTTCCAGAGAATGGCGTTTTTCGGATCAGCTGTCTCAACGTGCTTTCTGATATCATCCAGTGCTTCAATGCCTTTAAATCCGCTGGATGGGATCCATGGTTCAATACGTGTTCCGCCCCAGGAGCTGTTTATCAGGCCTACAGGTACTTTCAGTTCCTGATGAAGGCGGCGGCCGAACATGTATGCCACTGCGGATATGCCGGGAATGGTTTCAGGGGTTGTTTTAATCCATTGGGAATGGTTTTCGGAAACAATGTCGTCCAGCGGCACAGGACTGCTTTTCCGGCCGACCTTGAAATGACGTATCAGCGGGTTGTCGGCTTCCGGTATTTCCTTCTCCGCATTTTCAATGTTGGACATGCGCCATTCCATATTGGATTGGCCTGAGCAGAACCATACCTCGCCGACCAGAACATCCCGGAACGTCACAGTGTCGTACCCTTTAACTGTGAAAACAGCCGGTTTAGCTGACGCTTTGAGAGGCTTGAGTTCCAAAGTCCATTTGCCGTTTTTGTCTGCTGTTGCCTTGCTGCTTTGACCGGCAAAGGTGACAGTAACCGCCTCGCCAGGATCTGCTTGACCCCAGACAGGTATATTCTGCCCCTGCTGTAAAACCATTCCGCTACTGAAAACAGAGGGGAGTTTCACCTTGGCGTATAATGTTGCGGTTAAACTGAGAAATACTGTGAAAACGAAGTGTCTGACCATTGTTATGTATCTCCATGCAAAGTGTGCAGTGTGTTGTACAGCACTGGCTTTATTCTTCATTGAAAGTCGGAACAGACCTGTTCGTTTTCAGCGTATACGCTGTCGGCGGGTTGGTGTCTGCCAGCAAAACAAGTTGAAAAACGGTTTACGTGACAGCTCAGTACTGCCGAGGTGTTAGCCCCGAACGAAGTTTCGGACCGTATCCAGCCAATATAAAATCATTTTCTGTTGTAAAAAACAAGACACTTGTTTTTGTGTGAACAACAAATACAGTTTCGTGAAACAGGCAGAACGTTTTAGCTTTTCACAGATTTACATAGCGTATATGGCATTGAACGACGTAACTGACTTACAGAACTGGGGCATGAAATATCTGCGGTTTTTCTCAGAAATGTAAGGTAACAGGTCAAACGCTATCCATTTATGAGTCATAATAGCAATTTAGGTTTAATATTTTCACCCTACAAACAGGGGGTTCTACCTGTATTATGCCGTTTGGCAGAGTTAATGCAGTCAGAACCGGGACGGTTAGATCCACCCTGAAAAATATCCGCAATTTATTGGAAAAACGCCTTGCCCGTACCAATTTCCACGTGATACTATAAAACAATCTCTGTTTAGTGTGTTGGCAACGGATAGGGATCAATTTTATTTTCAGATTGAGAATTGTGTAAATGACTGAGTGTTTTTTAAAAAAAAGACCGACTGTTTGTATGAATAACAGTCGGGGTGTTGTTTTTTTAAGGCAATGCTGTTCTATTCTGTTTCCGGCGGCGTGTTTTATGAGTCTGCTTATTCTCTGTGGTTGCGGCTGCGGCAGGAAGAAAGGTGATGAGGCCGATGCGGCTGATGCTCCGGTCAGCAGACTCCGAGATAAGGAATACGTGGAAGCGCTTGATAAGCACCGGGAAGATCAGAAGGGGCTGGCGGGAAAGCGTAATCAGCTGGCACAGGAAATGGAAGCGGTTGCTGCACGTATCAGAAAAAATTTAAATCAGGATGCGACAGAAGATGAAATCACGGCCGCCCTTGAAAAGGATGAAGAGTGGCTGAGACTCAAAGAGGAAAGTGATCATCTCGATCAGAATGTCAAAGATGTGTTGCAGGAGACCCGCAACACGATTCGTGAACGTATGCTGCGTGAACAGGCTGAAACCGCAGAAACCGTAAAAAAGCCGGATCTCCCTGAATAGGGTTCAACTTTGATAAACAGTTTTGAGTGAATGCTTCACTCCGAAAAAAGTTTAAGTTATAACTGGAGAGAGTAGTATGAAGATGGCAGGAATTAAGAAATTAAGCAGTAAACTGGCTTTTCCTTTGATTATGGCTGCAACGGTGTTTGCCGGTTTAAGCGCTATGGCGCAAACGGATGGGGATGTTGTGAGCATTTCCTCAGATCAGTCGGATTCAACAATTACAGCTTCAGGTGTTGATGTGAACATCCGCCTGACCCTGGACGGATATTTTGAAAAAATTTCCGACGGCGGCAGTGCAACCGGTGAACCGCAATTGCGTGTGGATGTCAACGGGTCCCTCGGCTGGGCGGAGTTCGATTCCGTAAGCCGCTACACCATTGCCGGAGGAACGATCAGCCGTACAGATATCAATTTCATATATACGGTGCAACCAGGCGACATGGCCTCTCCCCTGTCCCTGTACGGTTTTGCCGGAGGATCAACTCCGGGCGGATCCTTCCAGTTCATATGGAACGGATGGCAGATTTCTCTGGTAGGCGATTCCTCAACTCTGGTTGACTGGCGATATGATACAGACTCTATGGTCAGCGGGGATCTTTACGATCCTGATTTCAGCGCAGCAAACGTGGTTCTGCAAACCCTTTCTTTTGACGATCCCAACTGTCCCACATCCGTGGCTGCGACAGAGACTGTCTCCTGGCGTGTAACAAGCGTTAATCCTGTTGAAAGCACAGTGGTTTCCTTTCGCGTGTGGCCTGTTGACCCCAGTATTGTGCAGATGGGTTCGGGGGCGGAAGATTATTTTGAGGTCAATATGCCTACAGGTTCCACTGAAGCTGACTTCGCAATGCGCGGACTGGCTGCGGGCACAACAGACATCTATCTTCAGAGAACAGCCGATTTTATGAATAATACGGGTAATATCGGTGATCCCGGTTATGTTGCCGGTGCCACAAATTATATCCGCAGGACTATCGAGGTTACTCCTCCGCCTGAACCGACTGTCCGTATTATAATGACTGATAACGGCAGTGATAATATCACTATGGATGAAAGCGGTGTTCTGAGTGTCGGTAATTTCCGTGTGGAACTCTCCGAGCCTTACTCCAGCGATGTTTATGTGGCCGTCGACACCTCTATCGCCGGAATTCCGCAGGACAGTGTGACATTCGCCTCTGATCCTTTTATTGTGCGAATTGCTGCCGGAGATACAGCTTCACCCGATTCTAAATTCAATGTGCCCGACGGCAATCTTCTCAGTACGGCAACAGGTGTTACTATGACACCGACAATCACCAATAACACATCTGCCGCGGATTATTACATGCGCGTCCGTGAGGCTACGGTGTATGTGAACAATATAGCACCGGAAATCACCCGCCCTGAAGACTCTGATTCCTTTACAGTGACACGCGGCATGAATCAGAACTTTGATTTTACGGTTGCTGACGTTCCGGCTGATCGGTCAAGCATAATCACCCGCTGGAACTTCGGCGACTCAACCCCTGAGCAGGTTTACACCGGCCATGTCGGTCAGGCCTTCCATACTTATGCGACTACAGGAACTTTCCTTGCCACGGTGCAGGCCGAAGACAAGGATGGCGCCCTTTCGGCGCAGATTGAGTTTACAGTAGATGTTCAATCGCCGCAGCCTCAGCCGAGTGTTTCTATAACGCCTGCCTCCTATGTCTATCCGGAGACAACAGATAATGCGTCCGGAGAGCTCTCGGTAAGCCTTTCTGAATCTTTCACAGAGGATGTCTGGATCCGTCTGGAGACGGTGCCGGAGCTGCAGGACAGCATAGTGCTTTCCACAACCAATGCCTTCCGTATTTCGGCCGGTACAACCAACAGACCCTCACCTTTCCGTTTCTCTCTGGTTGACGGCACTGAGTTCAGCGAGCTGAGCGGTATAACTCTGCGTCCTGTGGTGACAAACGATGCGGCTGCCGCATACTACACGGACCTCAAAGAAACAACCGTATTTGTGGAGAATGTCATACCCGTAATAGAGAGACCTCTGGCTTCTGATCTGGGTGCTCCGGCTGACCCGACATACGGTTACGACAGCGTGTCTATGGACATTCCGTTCACTTTTGATTACGATGTTTTCGATGTGCCCGCAGATCTGGATTCCATGGTTGTCACCTGGAATTTCGGCGACGGATCAATCCTGACAGTTACGGGTGCTGTCGGTTCGGTTTCCCATACGTACAACAGTTTGGGGGATAAAAACGTCAGTGTGCAGGCTACCGATAAAGACGGCGGCAAATCTGAGAAGATTGAGTTCAAAGTGACAGTTGTCCAGCCGCCGCCGCCGCCATCGGTCACAGTGGTGGGACCGGCATTTGAACTGAATGAAACAGATGACCCAATGGTCGATCAGATCGCGGTCAGACTTACCGAAGCATTCACCAATAACGTGGTTGTTGATCTTTCAATAAACATCAGCGATGTTCTTAATCTCAGTACGAACCGGATTATCTTCGGTGTCGGTGAAACCAACAAGATAGTTTATCTCTCACCGGTTGACGGAACTTCGGCAACACGGGCGCCTGGCGTACGTGTCACCCCAAGTGTTGTCGGAACCGCCGCTGCCGTTTCGCATTTCACAACATTGAACAGCGGTTATGTGAGAATCAAGAATGTAGCGCCAGAAATCAATAATCCGACAGCGAGTGATCCAAACGCAGAACCCACTCTTACGGTTGCCCAGGGTTCACCATATCCTTTCTCCTGGTCCGTCAGCGATGTCCTGGCCGATCTGCCCGACATGGAAGTCACCTGGAGATGGGGTGACGGCACTACTGATGTCGTTTCGGGTGGTTCTGGTTCCATCGAACATACATATGATGCACTCGGCGAGATGATTGTTGTATGTAGAGCCGAGGATAAAGACGGCGCTTCACAAGAGGTCTCATTTAAAATAAGGGTTCTTCCTTCAAAAACGGTTATGGTTACATCCATAGGGCCTCACGGAGGCTACAGCTCTGCACCCGGTATAGGTAACGGCACCGTCAGTTCTGCGGCGGCCCGTAACTGGGAGAATTTCGACAATGTATATCATTTCTATTACGATCCCGGTATAGAATCGGCCATACTGACGGCCAGCCCCTACAAAGCGGACTATCAGGTTGTCACCTACGACGAGGATGGTAATCCCACCACAAGTCCAGTGGTAAATCAAAAAGACAGCTTCTTCTATGTGTGGACCGGTGAGGACCAGGGCCTTAACCCTCTGGCATTGGAACCTGCCGAGGATCTTAACACTACCTACATCACTCTGCCTGAGGTTTCTGAGAATGACGAGGGCAGTTCCAGCAGTGTCGAAATACGCCAGGTTGCGGCGGTTTTTTCAGAAGAGCTTCTGCCGGAAGACAATCTGGGCGATATTAACTCCGACTATATCCCTGATGATATTGCGGAGTTATACGGGTTGCATCTTATCGACGAAGACCCCAATCAGAGAAATGACCTCGAAAATCGTGCAAGTTATAACGGGGATGAAGATTATCTGCCTATTATCCATACTGAGTCCGCCAGCATATACGCTCCTATCGGTGTACCCTTCACCGCTGTTACTGAAGTCCGCGGTTTTGATGAACAGGGCCTGAACTATTACTACAAAGGCGAATATGTTTCCGAGAGGGTCGGCGAACTTGACGAGCCCGGCGCGGAGCTTAACCGTCGGGGTGGAACCGATCCGACCAAGGAAGATACCGATGGCGACAGTTTCCCTGACGGCTGGGAGTATTACTTTTGGTACAATGCCAAAATTCAGGGCGTAACGGGTGAACGCTATAATCCCGATGACGTAGCTCAGGGTACTCGTATCACCACTAATGAAATCATGACTGCTTTCAACCCCATAGTTCCGGCAGCTTCTTCAGTAGGCGGATCTGTGAGTGATCGCGATTTTGATAACGACGGTCTGCTGGATGTGGAAGAACTGGCTGCTGGCACCAATCCGTGTCACTGGGATACCGATGGTGACGGAATGTGTGACGGATGGGAAGTTCTGCGCGGTCTGGATCCGACGGATCCGCTTGACGGACTGGATATGACACAGAATAACCCCGATGGCGATTATATGGCTTTTGCGACTGTCACACGTCAGTGGACAAAAGTTGTCTTGAGCAGCGGCGAAACAAATTTCCTGCTCTCAGCGAACGCCGTCCAGGGTGACACCAACGGAACTTTTTATACCTGGTATAACTACGGCGACACCAATGCCCCGATAGCTCTCGGTCGATCGGTGAAACTGCCGGCTGGTGCCGAGGTTGCCGAGCTCGAGGATATCAATGTCCTGATAATGCACTTCCAGGTGCGTGATGAATTCGGCTTTGATCCGCGGACCGCCTGGACTGATTACATCGACGCGGACCGATTCTCCGGAACGGGTGCTGAGGGCCCGGCTCCCAACACACAACCATTCACGTCGCGTGATGAATATCTGCTGATGAAGTTCATGAATGAGATGGGATATGTCGGTGAGATAGCAAGCACAGCCGTAGCTTGGACGCCGGTTTCCACAGATCCGCTTACACCGGATACTGATGCGTGCACGGAGGGAACCGACAGCATTCCGGACGGCTGGGAACTCTATGTTGCCACAGATGAAGATCCGGGTAACACGGATTTGCGTATCTCACCTTGGAACCATCTCGATGGTGCAGATGATTTCGACCCGAGTATGAAAGGTGGTGACGGTCTCAGTCTGCAGCGTGAGTATGCAGGAGTTTACTCCTCAGCCAAATATGCGGCATCCGAGTTGTATGCATCCGTACGCGGCTACAACACTGTTTCCATTGTTCCCTATGCAGCTGACCAGTACTGGGTGAATAAGTTCTGGCCGACCAATCCGTGGGATATGGATACGGATGGAGACGGAGTCAGCGACTCGGTGGAAACAGCCTTTATCTACGGTAATCCGACTGATAGCGGCGGTCTCTGTACCGCGGGCGGCGGTCTTAACCCCTGTTCTAAGGATACCGACCGCGATGCCCTTACCGATTCCTGGGAACTGCAGTTCTACGGAACTCCGACAGATGCCGCAGGCGGAGGGCTTGAGATTGTCAACGGCATGGACGGAACTGTGCAGGATCATAATGAAGACTGGGATAATGACGGTCTGCTGAACTATCAGGAATACTGGGTTCAGGCCGTTCGCAGTTTCCGTTACGATGTTTCTTCGGACGATTGCCCCATGGATGACACCTACGATGTTTCGTATTTCTTTACGGAGATCACGGATGAATGGGATGTTGCCCGTTATCCCTGGGGTATGGCTGAGCCGGCATCATGTCTCCTTCTGCCCGCAGCAGGCGCGGTTTATGTAAGTTTTGATACATCAACGCCTACCACGCACGCAGGCTCGCCGATTTATACATCCACCGACCCGCGCAATGAGGATACCGATTCCGACGGCATGGACGACTACTATGAAATGTATCACGGTCTGAACCCGATTCTGGGTATGGGTGAGGATGGTGATATTATTGCCGATGTCTATGACCCTGAACCGATGACTTATTACAACAATCCCTTCTACTCTGTTGCGCTGGATGCGCTGCCTATGAATTTCATGCTCTATCCATGGCTGGCGGGTATGCCCGAGGCTGACTGTGATGGTGACGGCCTGATCAACTTTGAAGAGATGCTGCTGGCCAATACAGCCGCTGCACCTAATTACAATACCGATCCGACGGCTCTCTGGATGACTGATTATAATAACCCGAACAGTCATACGCATAAGTTTTATTTTAACGGATCCATGTTCTTCTGGCCGGGAACAGCTAGAAACCGTACAACTATGACTATGCAATATGCCGCAATGTTCGATTTTGAAATGAATGAAGGGTATGATACGGATAACGACGGTCTTTCGGATAAAGCGGAACTGGTGCATTCGCGCAATACGTTTTCCGATCCGCGCAACCATGACGATCCGATGCGGCGTCAGGCCATTTATTTCAGCGGAACCAATTCCGTAGCCAGAACTATCTCAAGCTCTGCGCATGAGGGGTGGACTTTCCGCAGCTTCACCGCCGAGGTCTGGGCCTGTCCTGAAAAGACAGATGCTAATCAGGTTATTTTGGAAAGAACAATACCTCTGATCGCCAGTGATATAAATGATCCGACCGGAGCCCGCCCCCGTCGTACATTCCAGATAGGTATTGTCGAAGACGGCCGTGTCTATGCCATGTTCGATACGGCCGGTTCAGCTTATCATGATCCGCACACGGCGGAGACAGCTGTGTTCGGGCCGGTATTGGAAGCCGGGAAATGGGTTCATATTACCGCCCGTATGAATGGGGAAGAAGGACAGTTCGATATTATTATCAACGGGCAGCTTTACAGGACCATAGATACTGAATTGATTCCCGCTACAGGTACAGTAACCATTGATGAGTCACCGGACGGCAGTGAACAGACAACTTATGTTTGCGCCGGAGCTATTATAGCCGGTGCATCGGATAATACACCGGGAGTCACAGTGCTTACCCATGAGTGGGACGGATTTGAGAAGTTCTTCCAGGGGTATGTCGATGAAATCCGTATATGGGACGGTGCCCGTGAATTGAGTGATATCGATAACGACGTTTACAAACGTTATGTCCGTTCCGATATCGAGAATAACCGTAGAACTGTGCGTACAGAAGAATACTGGGGCGCGAGTCGCGTAAGCGGGGATATACAGCTGTCCCCCGAACTGATGTATCATTATACATTCGATAATATATTCGGTGCAGAGGATGCTGATAGTATTGCGCTTGCACCGCGCGGATTTATGCATCCTGCTGTTACGACCAATCGTCCGGCGGCTGAGCTTAACAATGCGTTGCTCTTCGGCGATTCTCCTGTCACTAGTACGGTTTACACAAACTTCGAGTATCTCTCGATAATTGAAAACGGCGTCGAACATCTGCCTGAATTCGGCGATATTGCGGTTGTCGATTCAATTCTGGATGTACAAATGAGCGATACTGTTCCCAATTCAATCTTCTGGTCGGAAACCTTGGCGGGCGATACAGCTGGCGAGTATGTCTTCCCGAATGATAATAATCCTTACGGTATTTCCTATAACTTTGATCAGGATGATCCGGTTGAATCTTCAGGACTTGTAATTTTCGGTGATATGATGCCTCTGGGTGATGCTTTTGCAAAAACCGTGCCGGTTATGTGGGATCAGCAGGGACCCAGTGCACCATGGAATGAAACCGGAATTGATACCGACTTTGACGGTCTCCCTGACTGGTGGGAGATGGACCGCTACGGCAGTTTGGATGCCGGATGGGATGAGTTGTATCTGGATGGCAGCGGTATGACCAATGGTGAGCGTTACCTGCGTGATATAGCGCATGGAGCCACTCCCAATAACCCGACAGGTATTGACGGCCTTGTGCAGATTGCCGATCTCGATGGCGATGGAATGCCGGATTGGTGGGAAAATATCTTTTCATTAGATCCGCAGAGTGCTGTCGGCAATGAAGGCGCCACCGGTGACCCTGACCGTGACGGTTTGCCTAATCTGGCTGAGTATCTGATCTCGGAAGTCTATGGGTTCCGCTATCTGAGTCCGCGTTTGTTCAGAACAGACCAGAATCAGGCGTTCTCCGACTATTATCAGAAGGAGGGAAGCATGACTTACGGCGGTATGTTTACCGACCACGATTTTGTGGAGGATTACTGGGAGGATCTCTACGACCCTTACTACGCCAACAGTTATGTTTTCGATTCGCACGAGGATAATGATGAAGACGGCTGGTCGAACTGGTCTGAAGCCCGCTATGCCAGCTCCTTCCGCAATATCGATCCGGATAAGATATCATCCACTCTGACTATCGATAAGAACATCAATGAGTATCCGATTCCGGTGATTGCCACTGAAATGCGCTATAACGGTTTTCAGATCGGAGGCAATATCGTTATAGACGCATATACAACTCCTGATATGGATGGTGTTCCCGATGCGAAATACAGCTTTGCTTACAATGCGGATGGAACCCTGCAGGATTCGAAAACAGTTGCAATGGGCATCTGGAAACCGAAAACATATTCTGTCACATTGACTCCGGGTTCTCTTGCTCCCGGCTCAGTCAGTCTCACATTTACGGATAAATGGACTCAGGAAACTGTTTCTACCGGATATGATGTGGATGGCATTGTTTATTCAACGCTGGTTGGTGGATACTACAGTGCAATCGGTACGATTGATTATGAAACCGGACAAATCGAGATTGACCTCTCACAGTATGAGGACTCCTATATTCATGGCGAATCCTGGGAAGAGGGAGTGCCGTACTCTGAGCAGAGTCGCGAAGCCTACCTGTTGCCGGAGAGTTGTACGGTGGAAGTAATATATTCCTATAATCTTGATAATACCTGGCCGAAAACCCTTTATCTCGGTAAAGCGGATGACGGTGTAATTCGGGAAGGTTTGAACTATTTCTTTACTTATATCGATTTGAACGGCAGTGGTAGCTGGAATGCCGGTGAGCCATGTGGCCTGCCTGAACAATTCGCAACCGATATAGGCTGGGACTATAATGAAATAGCAGTTGAGCTTACCGATTATCGCGAGGGATATCTGCGACTCGATCTGGCCAGCGGTCTGCGTTCCAGAGATCTGATTCTGGGACTGCCCGGTGAAGAAGGTCCCGGTGGCGATATCGATGGCCAGACGCAGACATCCGTGAAGCGTGTGCGTGTTTCCCGTGAGGTCGGGACTTTCCAGGATATCGTTCTTGACCGTGTAATCACAGGGGACAGGAATTATCTCCATGAAGGAGATCTGTTCGCTCAGGGTGAATTGGCTCTGGATTGGAATCTGGCTGAGGATGTTCTGGCATCTTCGGTAAGTTACAGTGTTTATGTCGGTGATGAACCTCTTCTGGAGGACAATCTGCTTGTGACCACCTTCACCAACGTTTATGTGAGTGACATTTACGAGCAGGATCAGGATGCGGCAGTTACCACCAAACCCGTCAATGGTGCTTATGTTTATTCTTCCCGACCGGTATTCCGCTGGACGATGCCTGATCTTTATCCGGCTTTCGCTCTGGAAATCCGGAAAGGCTCGCCGACAGGTCCGGTTGTTTACGAAAGCGGACCCTTTAAGGCACCGTCACGAGATGCTTCAACCGGTGAGTATGTCTGGGAAGCTCCGATACATGCAGGAGACAAACTGTCTTCAGGACATTACTTCTCTGTCAATACTGTTTATGCATGGCGTGTAACTACTTTGAACTCCAGATTCTCAATGGATATTCCGGATGGTTCCTATGGATCCGGCGCTACTGCAGACGGCTGGTCTGACTGGAAGTTCTTCCGTCTGGATGTCAATGAACCCATGCAGTCATCCGGATACGGCATGATTGATGTTACAGTGAAATACTTCGGCCCGGCCCAATATCTGGCTGATCACGTCAAGGTTCAGGCTTACAACACACGCGACTTTACAGGTGTTGCCAGGGCTCAGTACACTCTGTCTTCACTGGAGCTGGCGTCGCTGACAGATACAAGCACAACCAATGTCAATGCGGTGTTACGTGGTCTTACGCCGAGCAGTTATGCGGGTGACTATTATGTTATGGCTTATATAGACACCAACAACAACAACAAGCGTGATGAATGGGAGTCATGGGGCTATGCGAATTACTACGGCAGGAATGTTCTGATAGATGACGAGGATGTTGTCAGCGGATCGATCTACAAAGACCTCTACGGCGGTGCCATAGCTCCTTATGTGGCGAAACCGGTGGAAGTGAAAATGAGCTCGATTATCCCGAAAGCTACAATAATGATAGAGGATGCTGACACAGATCAGGATTGGTTCCCGGATGCCTGGGAGTATGAACAGAATCCCGGAGGAAATTTCCTTGAGGCCATCGGCCCGGCAGATGGTGGAACTTCCATGGGTGATACAGAAATCAATCCATATCTGAGTCCGACTATGGCGGGAACTCTTTCGCTGCTGGTGTTCGGCAGTACTGATTACGATGCTGACGGTCTGGATGATTATACGGAGTTGATTCTCGGAACCGATGCTACTGCGGCTGATGACGGTGCTGTGTCTGATAATATCAGAATAGGCCTGTCACCGGAGGATGAGTGTGAACTGAAGGTGGCGGACGTAGGCTTTGCCGATAATCTCGCTGAGTTGACATGGGATGTCAATGTTGATAAAGCCGATTCATCCCTCAGCAAAGGCATGTTGAACCTGATGTCCGCTAATCCGGACGGTAATGTGACCTACTATGTGGATTATACTCCGTCATTGAGTAATCCTCAGTGGTCAACCGTTAAGCAGGGCACAATAACACTGGAAGGTTCCCAGACGCTGATTAACCAGATTGGAATCGACGTTGAGAGCACCTCTAGCGGATTCTTCAGAGTGAGACTCGGCAACTGATTGATAAGAACTCCGGCAGTCTGCAGACTGCCGGAGTGATTTTACGCTAAGAATCGTTTCCGCATGCAAAATTCAATAAATCTGCGATTCCGCTCTGCATCCGGTGTTATTCTGAGCAAATTCGTGACTCTTCCGCAATCCTGACGGGTTGACGGTATGAATGTCGCTGTGCGGTGAGCGGAATCGCAAACGGTTCAGTTGCTTATGTTTCAATTTCTCGATCTGATACAGTCGTATCTGGAGACACATGGTCTAACTCCTGATGGTGCACGTTTTGTCACGGCTTTGACCGGCGTGCTGACAGTCACACTGATCAGTCTTTTCGCAGGTTATATCGCCAGAAGGCTGCTCCTGAGGTTTATAAAACAACTGATAGAGCGGTCAAAGACTGACTGGGATGACCTGCTGATAAAACGGAAAGTGCTGGACAGACTGTTTTTTTCGGTACCGGTTTTTGTGTTTTATCTTCTCAGCAGATATCTGCTTTCGTCGTATGCATCTCTTTCGTCTCTGCTGATACATGCTTCCGCGGTTTGTATTATTGTGCTTGTAATGGCGGCGCTTGAGTCCGGGCTGGATGTTCTTCTTGATATATATTACAAAGCAGGACTTTCGTTCCCTTTTCCCGTCAAGAGTGTTATTCAGGTTCTTAAGGTTTTTATCTATCTGATCGGTGGCATTCTGATCATCTCAACCGTTATCGGTAAAACACCGGTTTACATTTTAAGCGGCATGGGCGCCCTGACCGCTGTTCTGATGCTGGTTTTCAAAGACCCGATTCTCGGCCTTGTGGCCGGGATACAGCTGACCAGAAATGATATGGTCAGGGTTGGTGACTGGATTGAAATGACAAAATACGGAGCAGATGGCACTGTTATAGACTTGGCCCTGACAACAGTGAAAGTACGTAATTTCGACAATACAGTCACTACTGTTCCTACCTATGCGCTGATCAGCGATTCTTTCAGAAACTGGCGCTATATGTCGTGCTCAGGCGGTCGCAGGATCAAACGCTCTTTTTTTATTGATATGAACACGGTGAAATTCTGCTCAGAGGAGATGCTCTGCCGATTCAGCAGGGTACAGTATATATCCGAGTACATAACGAGAAAAAAAGAAGAAATTAATAAATACAACGAGGAACACAAGGTTAATCCGGAGTCGGTGGTCAATGGACGCCGGATGACAAACCTGGGGATTCTGCGGGCCTATATGGAGGCTTACCTTAGAAATCATCCCATGATAAGTAAAGAACTCACTCTCATGGTGAGACAGCTCGAACCGACTCCCGACGGCCTGCCGATTCAGGTTTACTGTTTTTCCGTGGATAAGGCGTGGATGAATTATGAGGCCATTCAGTCCGATATCTACGACCACCTCATTGCTGTGGTGCCGGAGTTTGATTTGCGCCTTTTCCAGAATCCGACCGGATCTGATTTCACCTGTTTGAGTCGCTGAAAATAAAAAACGAAACACACGAAAACAAAGTTTGAACTGCTTGACAACGCCGGATAAGATTACACGCGTTTTATTATGCACTTCAAAGTGAAAAAACTTGGTTTTGTCTTGGATTATCCGGTTAAGATTTATACTATACAGTGGGTGTGAATTTTTTAAATCATCTACGCTTTGTGTTGGTATAATCGGATGTAAGGCGTGAAACGGCATATTATGCAGAAAAATGCAGTTTCGAAAACATGCTGGGTGTTTATTGTTTCGGAAATAACAACAATGACAACATTTTTCGCCTTTTCCTTTGAGTAAGGGTTAATGGAAATCGACAGGAATTAAATATGATAGTGCTGATACTTATTGCTGTTCTGGCCGCTGTGGGACTCGCAGTTTTTAATTACAACGGTGTGAAAAAGACGGATGCCGGAACCGACCTCATGAAAGAGATAGCATCCGCCATACAGGAGGGGGCTGATGCTTTTATACGACATGAGTACCGGATTATCTTTTTTATCTCTCTCGGGATAATGGCGCTTCTCTGTATATTGGTTTCCTGGTATGCAGCTGTGGCTTATGCTCTCGGGGCGTTTCTCAGCGCATCCGCCGGGTGGATCGGTATGAAGATCGCTGTAATATCCAATGTGCGTGTGTCCAATACGGCCCGTTTGACCAATAATACCGGAGAAACACTGAAGGTCGCTTTCAGGGGAGGCAGTGTGATGGGGCTTTGTGTGGGCGGTTTCGCCCTTTTCGGGCTTCTGGTTGTTTATGTGGTTTTCGGAAAACTTCTGGGACAGTTGGATCCCTCGCAGCTGGTTTTCCACTCCAATTGGCTGGAAGTCAGTGATATACCTTTTACCATGACGGTATCCAGTTATGCCCTGGGGTGTTCTATTATCGCTATGTTTAACCGCGTCGGTGGAGGCATCTACACAAAAGCGGCGGATATGGGTGCTGATCTGGTCGGCAAGACCGAGGCTGGTATCCCTGAAGATGATGCGCGTAATCCCGCAACGATTGCCGATAATGTGGGCGACAATGTGGGCGATGTGGCCGGTTTGGGATCTGATCTGCTGGAGAGTTTTGTGGGGGCTCTGATTTCTGCTATTGTACTGGCAATATATACCGCATTCGCTTCAAAGGGAACCGGGAGCGAAATTTCCGGCACACTGGTCAGTAAACTGATCTCATTCCCTCTGGTATTCGCTGCCGTCGGCTTGCTTTCATCCATTGCGGCTATTATCTGGATGATGGCCCGCAAAGCTTCGGACCATCCGCACCGTGAGCTCAATCTGACCACTTTTATGGGGGCCGGGCTTACCCTTCTTCTGGCTGGTGCTGCCTCGTGGTTTATATTCAGGGGCGAATCAGTTGGTTGTATAGGCTTCAGGCTTGGAGCGTTGTCACCCTGGATAAGCGCGGTGTTCGGTATCATAGGCGGTATTCTCATAGGGCAGCTTGCTGAATACTACACCAGTTATGACTACTCATCCACACAGAAAATTTCAGCAGCTTCAATTGAAGGCCCGGCTCTGACGATCACTCAGGGAATGTCAGTTGGCATGATTTCTGTCTTTTTCCCTGTCATTATGCTTGGAACCTGCATTATCGCGGCTCACTTTGTTGCCGGCCTCTACGGTGTGGCTATGGCTGCTATCGGGATGCTCAGTTTTGTGACGGTAACGGTTTCAGTTGATACTTACGGACCGATTGCGGACAATGCCGGAGGTATCAGTGAGATGGCAAAGCTTGATCCCTCTGTGCGTGATATTACCGATAAACTGGATGCGGTCGGCAATACGACTGCCGCCATCGGCAAAGGATTTGCCATTGGTTCAGCTTCGTTGGCAACTCTTTCTCTCTTTGTGTCTTTTCTGTATGCGCAGGCTGGCAGCAGTGCACAGGGAGGCATTGAACTGATGCTGAATATGATCAATCCCATGACTCTGGTCGGTGCTTTTGTCGGGGGGGCTCTTCCCTATCTTTTCTCAGGTATTCTCATTCAGTCGGTTGCGAATGCTGCCCGCAAGATGGTGCAGGAGGTGCGCCGCCAGTTTAAGGAGAACCCCGGGATAATGGCGGGAACAAGCAAACCGGATTACCGTACCTGTGTTAAAATTTCATCAGTCGGTGCAATTTCCGAAATGAAAATACCTGCCATGATTGCGGTATTGACTCCTCTGGCAGCCGGTTTTATTTTCGGACCCGGTTTTGTCGGCGGACTTCTGATCGGTTCAACTATATCATCCATAATGCTGGCTTTGTTCACTGCCAATTCAGGCGGTGCCTGGGATAACGCCAAGAAGTATGTGGAGCATGGTCATTACGGAGGTCGCGGATCTGATGCCCACAAAGCAGCGGTTGTGGGTGATACGGTCGGCGATCCGCTCAAGGATACCGTTGGTCCGTCACTGGATATTCTTATTAAGATTATGGCGGTTGTCTCCTTGATATCAGTTTCTGTGTTCAGCAAACACAACCTTTTTTCGTTTCTTTTCGATTGATTGAGAGTTATAATTCAAACGTTGAAGTTTGTCCGTTAATCGGCACACTGAAGTGTGTACTACATGCTGAAAAGTGTTTGTAGTACAGACTTTAGTCTGCAGAACCGGCATTAGGAGAGGACGATTCAACTTAACCGACACTTGGATATTGATAAAAACCGGAGGTTTTCACATGATTCGCTATTATCTTACAGTTTCGCCCGTTGAAGCATTGATAGCATCGCAACTTACGCCTGATGAGTTCGGCTGTTATATGGCTGTCGGTTCCCGTAAAGGTTCTGCGGAACAGCTGATTTTTATTGAGGTTGAAGAGGGCTTCGGAGATGTTTTCGACTGGAATTTCGCCAGAGAAAAGTGTGTGCCCCACCCGGATGGCAAACCAAAATCCTCCCTTTATATGTCTATATACCGTGTGCTTGAAAATATTCCGCTGAAATATATGAAATCTCTTTATCTGACGACCCAGGACGGGCGTACTCTGGAACTGCCCAGATCTGATTACACTCAGCCCGCCGACTGGAAGGGATGTGCGCTTTACAAGGAGCTCTGCCCTGTCATACCTCTTGTCGCCAGTCATCTTGCTCCGGATGAGTTTGCCGACTACCTGCTGAGTGGTGAGAACAAGGTGCTGGTGCCAGCTATAATTTTTGCGGATATCAAGATTCTGGATCAGAATAAACTGCGCGACAGCGGCAACGTCGGTACGGTCTCCAGGTTGACTCTTGATCATATTCACGACTGCATTGCGCAGGTGACTCTCAGAGATGGAAAGCAGACCAAGACCGTTGACCGTTCTTTCTGCGGAAAATTCTCTTATCAGACTATAGCAACGGGTATTTACGCCGCTGATTCAAGTGAAATCATTTTTTATCCCATGCCGGACATCGAAAGTCTTAAAAAGGGGCATTACGACTGGGCTCGCTCAGCTTATATAATCTGACGCATGCTCTGCCTGCAATCCGTAAGGAACCGGTAGTTGCCGGACTTGCGTAATTGTCGGGATAACGCACAGCAAAATGCCGGGTTTATAAACTCACCAATGACAATATTTTGCCAAAGACTCCGGCATGTCCGTTTGTTTATTGTAAAAGATAATATAACGGAGTCAGGAGGAAACTGAAATGAATCTGATTGTTGTCGAAGCCGATGAACCTGCACGCGGGAATCTGTATTTGCTGCTGTCAGGTGAAAAGTCAGTTGACAGGCTGGAGATGTTCGCGGATGTGGAGCAGGCAATCGATAATGCCTCGTGGGAAGAAGCTCATATTCTGCTGCTCGATCCCGATTCACTGGAAACGGATGGGTTGGAACTGATTTCCTGGACCGGAACAAATCACTCCGGAGTGACCTGCATGGTCTATACGCAGGCTGACAGCAGAGGATCGGTTTTTCAGGCTATTAAAGCAGGTGCATGCGGTTATCTGCTGAAGAGTTCTTCTCCCCGTGAGCTGATAGAATCTCTTCAGGAGCTGTATGAAGGCGGAGCTCCGATGAGTCCCAGAATCGCGCGTCAGGTTATTAATGAGATCCATACATACGATTCAGGTAAAAGTATGTTGACTACCCGTGAAACAGAGATTCTCCTCTCTCTGGATAAAGGGTTGTCATATAAGGAAATCGGCGGCCGTTTAAATATCAGCCCCCATACAGTACATACACATATTAAAAAAATATATGAAAAAGTCGAGGTCGGCAGTCGCGAGGAAGCTCTCAGTAAAGCCCGCCGGCTTGGGTGGATCTGACCGTTGCTGAATGTCTTCCGTACATTCCGCAGTTTAATCATCCCCGTATTCATGTCTGCCAGTCCTGGCCTTCGTTCGTTCTCGAACTATACCCTGACATAAAAAAACGATTTTAATACTTTCGCTTTCGTCTTTCTCGTAATTAGTATTTATTTACCGTTGTAAGTACCCTGAAAATACCCTTCTCAGGGTATTTTCTTTGATCTTCGACTTTAGTATAGTATCCACAGATAAGTAAGAGGATAGGGCACAATTTTGGGGGGGGCAGGCAGGATGTTCGACCTGCGTTTTTTAAGCAGTCAGGCATCATTGCACAAGGTTTCGCGTACTGAAAACCAGATCGGTGCGGAGTTATGAAAAAGGAGGATTCTCATGAAATATTTTTATTACATGAATATGACTGGAAAGAAGGTTTTCCGGTATGCCTTCCTTTTGTCTGCCATGCTGCTTTCGGGACTGCCTGAAGTATATGCAGCGCCAACCGTAAACGGTCTTTTCTACGGGGATGGCGATGAAAACAGCTATGTACTGTATAACACTTCTGTCGGCGGCAGTACACTGTGGTACACTGTCGCCAATAATCGTCTCTACGTCGCGCTGGTGGTCAATCGCAATGTTAATGACAACCTTTTCGCCAATAAAAAGAAAGCCAGAGATTATACCCGCAGCGCGGGGTGGCAGCCTCCGCATGAGGCATCAAGTCTTGTGAACAGTGAGTTTGCCGGTTTCACGCTGACTGTTGGCAATACCGAGTTCGAGTGGCAGCAGGGTTACGGTGAGGAAGTTGACGGCGTGTGGCTGTCAAACCATACCATAGGCGCCGGGCCAGGCACTCCGCCTCCGGGATATGAGTCCTCCAGTTCTTTTGTCTGGAATATAAACAATTATCATTCCAACCCGTCGCCCGCCTGGAATCTTTTCGCAGACGGTACGAGTATGCAGGACTGGCACTCGCCTTTTGATCCTGCGCAGCCTGATAATGCGATCGGACTGGAAGGTTACCCCGAGAGCGGT
>JAWOEI010000010.1:0-4971 GCA_046482825.1 Kiritimatiellia bacterium | reverse complement strand
CGCCCGGCAGGGTGTGCTGGGCACGGCCCAGACGCTCGCCGCTCAGTTCCAGTCCTTCGACAGCTACCTGCATGTCCTGCAGGTAGCTTTCAGATTGAAGGATGCGCCTCACGATTACGCTGAAGCGGTCGGGGAGAATACGAAGCCCGGTGCGCTGGAATCGCTTCGGGTTCTGTCCCGCATCCCCAGCGCCATTCTGCTTACGTTGGGGTTTACATCCATTGTTTTCGTGAATAACATCTACTGGTTCTGGGTTCCGAAATATATGCAGGATCCTGATGGACTTTTTCAGCTGACAAAAACACAGTCCAGCGGAGTTTTTACCTATCATGTGATTGCCGCGATGATTACAATCCTGATTGGCGGACTGATCACCGATCGCTGTGTTAAAAGAATTCCGACTTTCCGCCTGCGTCTGCAGGTCGTTGCTCTTCTGCTGGGTGCACCGGCTCTCTTTATGATAGGAAAATCCACATCTGTCGCAGCTGTGTGGTTCTTCTGCGCACTCTATGGTGTTTTTCGCGGCTTATTCGAAGTCAACACCCATACATCACTCTTCGATGTCGTGCCGCCCCGTTACCGTGCTACGGCTGTGGGATTGATGACCATGGTCGGTTTTCTGCTCGGCGGTACTGTCGGCCCCTGGCTTGTCGGCAGTTTTATGCAGAGCCAAGGTACGCAGAAAGGGATGCAGATGGGTTTTGTTATGATGTCAGCGGTCTATTTCCTCGGGGCTCTTTGTATGTTTGTCTCATGGAAATTCACTTTTAACCGCGACCGTATTGATGAAGAACCCCTCGGTATTACTGAGGATGTCCTCGATGATGAACCCATTCTCGATTAACTCCATTCTCGTTAATTTGAGATTAAACGGCCTTTTATAATGTAAGTCAGGAACCATGACCCCGCCGCCGTCTCCCTGAGAAAAAATCGTGCTCCACCTCGACCACGGTATCCACATGGGAAGCAAAAACTATGAAAATTACAGCAATAAAAACCTTCGTCTGCAACGCCTACCGCACCAACTGGGTGTTTGTTAAAGTTCTGACCGATCAGCCCGGCCTTTACGGTTGGGGCGAAGCAACTCTGGAATACAAGGAAGACACCATCGTGGCGGCCTGCCATGAACTTGAACGCGATATGATCGGTAAGGATCCGCGTGAGATCGAAGCAATATGGCATAGCAATTACCGCGATGCATACTGGCGGGGTGGCCCGGTTCTGATGAGCGCCATTTCCGCTGTCGATATGGCTCTGTGGGATATTCTCGGAAAATCGCTGGATGTTCCTGTCTGGCGTCTGCTCGGTGGTATGGTGCGCAATAAGGTGCCCTGCTATGCCAATGGATGGTTTGCCGGCGCCGCTGAACCGGAGGAGTTCGGCGCAAAAGCCACTGAAGCCGTTGAAACCGCAGGTTGGAAAGGACTCAAATGGGACCCCTTCGGTTCCGCTTACCGCAATCTGGAACCCGCCGCTTTCCGTAAAGCCATGCGTTGTGTGGACGAAGTGTACAAAGCGGTTGACGGACGTGCCGAAATCCTGATTGAAGGTCATGGACGTTTCGATCTCCCTACTGCCAGGCGCATTGCCAAAGCACTGGAGGACTATAACATTCTCTGGTTCGAAGAACCGATTATCCCTGATACTATCGAAGCCATAGCCGACCTGCGTTCGAATACGTCTGTTCCGCTTTCCTTCGGAGAACGGCTCTACGGTTCGTGGCAGTTCCGCAGTCTGCTTGAAGCTCGCGGTTCCGACTATATTCAGCCGGATGTCTCACACGCAGGAGGCATAACCGAACTGCGTAAGATAGCAGCAATCGCGGAAAGCCATCATATTCCTATCTGTCCGCATAATCCAAGCGGCCCGGTGGCCAATGCGGCAACCCTTCAGCTCGCTGCTTCTCTGCCGGGTTTTTATCTTCTGGAAACAATGGCAAGTGATGTCCCCTGGCGCTCAGATGTCTGCGATGAAGATGTGCGCTTTAAGGATGGCTGCATGTTTATCAACCATAAACCCGGCCTGGGCGTTGAAGTTAATGAAGAGGCTCTTGAGAAATATCCCTATCAGCCCATCTCTCTGCGTCACTATAAAGGCACTCTTACTCAGATACGACCCAATGACGCCAAATCGTATTTCAAGTAACGTTTTGAATTCAGTCCTGCTCGTTCCCGCTCCATATGTGCTTTCCAAGCCGTGTTGGTTCTGTTAAAATTACAGACTTGGCGGCATCCCCGCATGTTGTTGCTCTGGATTGTGGCAACCTTGTTGCCGCTCTGATAAGGCCGCTCCGGACCGGCCTTATGTGCGACCCGTCTTCCTGCCGCAAGCGGTATTACGCCGAGGTATGGCAGGGGCGCATATTTATAAGCACAGACGGGGTCTGCGCATTCCAAAGCCTGCGGCGGATCTGCCAAACCTGCAATAAAAACATCTTGCGGAATGTATAAGATGAATCTGGTGCCGGCAGCATTGAGCTTAATAATCTTCGACTGCCGCGGGAAAATGAAAGAACCGGAGGAGCAAAGCATGAAAACAGAAAAAAAACTTATGCAGTCAGCTCTGGCGGGAACCTGGTACGAGGCCGACCCCCAACAGCTTGAATCAGAACTGAACGGCTATCTGAAAAATGTGAAGAAGATCGGATACGATAATGTGATGGCTCTGTTACTGCCGCATGCAGGCTATCGTTTTTCCGGGCAGGTGGCGGCATACGGTCTGAAGCAAATCGAAGGTCAATCGTTTAAACGCGTGATTGTGCTGGGGCCCAGTCACCAGCTTGCTATGCCCGGGATTGCGAGTATCCCCGACATTACTCATCTGAAAACCCCGCTCGGCGAGGTGGAACTTGACCTTGAATTTATTGCCGCACTCAGAAAATATCCCGAATTCAATTCAGTCATGCATGCGCATGAACGGGAGCACAGCGTGCAGATCGAAGTTCCGATGTTGCAGCATGTTCTGGGTGATTTCAAGCTTGTGCCTGTTGTCGTTGGGCAGTTGGATGTAAACTCCGCCAGGAAAATTGCCGAGGTTCTTTTGCAGTATATCGATTCCGGTACACTCGTGGTGGTCAGTTCGGATTTCACGCATTACGGAACAAACTTCGGTTATACCCCGTTTAACAGTGATATCGAACAGAATCTGCATAAATTGAATATGGGCGCTTTTGATCAAATCCGCCGGAAAGATATGTCCGGTTTTTCCAGCTACTGTGAAACCACCGGAGCAACCATCTGCGGGCGCTGCCCTGTCTTCATACTGCTCGCCATGCTGCCTGAGGATGCCGGGGTGCATCTGCTCAAATATGATACCTCCGGCAGACTGACCGGTGACTGGTCCCACTGTGTCTGTTATATTTCGGCAGCATTTACCGGTTCGTGGCAGAATGAAGAATCTGTACCCGAGCAGAAGAGTTCACAGCTTTCCGATACAGACAAGGCCAATTTGCTAAAACTGGCCCGCAAGACCATAGAGTTTTACATGAAACACGGCAAAAAACCCGTGCCTGCCGACATCGGTGTGGAAATCACTTCCGGTATGAAGAATGTTATGGGGGCGTTTGTCACCCTGCACGAGAACGGGCAGTTGCGCGGCTGCATCGGGGAAATCATTCCGCAACGGGAACTGTACAAAGCGGTTACCGAACGAGCGGTGGACTCCGCGATTAATGATTACCGTTTTAAACCGGTTAAAGCCGGTGAGGTGTCGGAACTCCATATCGAAATTTCCGCGCTGAGCCCTCCAAAACCTGTCGCTTCCTGGAAGAATATAGTAATCGGAAAACACGGAATCACCTTGTCAAAACATGGACGTAACGCTGTTTTCCTGCCACAGGTTGCACCGGAACAGGGCTGGGGGATCGAGCAAACCCTGACCCACCTTGCCATGAAGGCCGGGCTGTCGCCCGACGCATGGCGTCAGGATTGCCGGTTTCAGGTTTTTGAAGCAATTGTTTTCAGCGAAAAACATTAGACAGTACAGACAATGCTTCGGGTGACAATTGGTGACGATAATTGGTGACGGGCATTATTTAATGAAAGTGTTGTCCAGATATCGGCAGAGCCTGTATTATGAAGGTGTGCGCAAGTTAAATGAATATTCCGGCTTGGTGACCAAACCCGGGTTTGCGAGGGATGTTGCGGATAAAGTGCTTGATGAAGGAGGTGAGTTATCCGCTGCTCAGCTTCTTCATTGCCGGGTAAGGTACTTAACGGATGGTGTGGTCATTGGCGGCAGGGGTTTTGTTGACCGGATACTCAATGAACACAGTCAGTTCAGTCCATTGCGCCTAAAGTGATGAAAAGCGGTCAATACCGCTGGGGCGGGTTGTGTGTGGCCGGTGAATTGCGGTCATGCGGATCTTACCGGGCATAGTACAGTCGGCAATAATTAAGATATCGGGGATAATGCCGTTGCCGCCGAGGTGGCCTGCTTTCAACGTCGCCCTTTTTTGAGTCTTGCTTTTACTTCACCGCATATCGCGGTCATTGGCCAATCTTATAAAGAGTTGACTGAAAAGAAAGTTGATTTTATTGTCGGCCGAACCGGATTTGAAAAGCAGGGTGTGCCCTGATGAAGGGAGCGAATGTCGGCCGAATCTATATTTATGCTGACGCTGAAGACTGTCGTATGCTGGGCGCGGAATTGATAGCGCCCGAAGGAGAGCATCTGGCGCATCTGCGAATCGGTGCACGGCGGGGTCACGGACCCCGCCTTACAGTAAAAATGCATTAGTCGCTATAAAATCAACTCCTGTCGCAAAAAACAAGAAACTCAGGAGACCATTTGCATAAGTTGTTGATTGAAAGCAACTAAAGCAGCATTTAAAACAGTAGTTGCCTTCGCAGTTTTAACCACTAAAAACACGAAAAACACGAAAAATCAGATGGATTCCTTTTTCTCTTTATTCCTATGCAACGCATAGCGTTGTTGACTAAACCAGCGGTGCATATCACCCAACTGTTCAAT
>JAWOEI010000009.1:0-19427 GCA_046482825.1 Kiritimatiellia bacterium | reverse complement strand
CCGCGCAGAAGTTCTTCGGCTATGCCGGAGAGTTCTTCTCTTACGTCATCCGGAAGACACTCATATCCGAATCGACTGCGCAGAAGGTATTTTTCAAAAAGAGAGTGCTCCCATGCATAAAGGTCTGCGTCAAAGGCAGGTTCTATTGTGATGTTCCTGCGTGAGTCCATCTCGCGGGTTACATGCAGATGAAAATTCGCCACGGTCTTGAGCACATCACGGTAGAGTTCTTCAGTTTTTTCGGAAGTCCTTTTAATCTTGTCCGCCAGGCACACCCCGCCCATATCCTCAAGCGCAAGCACTTTAAAGTCATCCGACATATAAAACAGTTCCGGTACGGGGACATTCAATTCTTTCAGAAGTTCCGTATGAGGTCCGTACCGGGTATTATCCGCACGTCCTCCGTGGTCAATCACAATAACAATGCGCTCTTCACTGTTATAACCCCGCCAGAAAGAACGGTTGGACCCGCGTCTGCCGATAAATTCAAAGGCTGAGTCGCTCAGTTTCCATTTCAGGGCTTCAGCACACTGAAGCACGCCTTTCTCTGTCACATATTCCCCGCCTATACAACAGGCATTGCGCACTATGCCGGCCAGCTTTCCTCCAAGCACAACTGAATTTTTCAAGGCCGTGTGTTCATCCAGGACAGTATTTCCTGAAACAATACTGTCCTCTCCAGTGACATCCGCACTTACAGTGACACCGGCACCGACACAGAAGAAGTTTTCTCCGCCGCCCGTCTGCAGGTCAAATTTAGGATTATAAAAACCACCGCCGGGTTTGCCGGATAATGCCAAATGTCTGGTTTCCCTGTGGATATCCCGGTAGCGTTCCAGTGTTCCGGCATCATTCCAATAGCTGTCGTCAATATCCACACCCTTGATGAAATGATTATTCTGCATTGCATTTTCATACACATCCACCAGGCTAAAAAAGGGGCTTTGGGGCAGATACAGGAAAATTTCGGGGGAAAGCAGCTGTACACCGCAGAATGTAAAGGTTCCTTCGAGTCCGGCGTCGGGACTGCGATAACAGGTGATGCGTCCCGCATAATCCATTTCAACTGTTCTGGGCCCCCTGCTGCGTGTAACCCAGCAGCTGCCGATCAAATCCGGCAGTGAGCAGAAGGCATCCCGAAACCGGCTCAGATCAACTTCCGCCGCTATATCACCGTTTACAACCCAGAAGGGAGCATCAGAAAAAAAATCACGCCAGGCAGCCAAAGCCCCGCCCGTGCCTTTGATATTTTCTTCCGGTGAGAGATGTATTATGAGATCTGATTCTAAAGCTTCCAGATGCTGTTTCAGTTTTTCCTTCTGCCAGTGGGTATTGACAACCACTTCCTTTACTCCGTTCTCCTGCAGGAGATCGAGGATATGATCAATCAGAGGTCGGTTCCACAGAGGCAGCAGCGGTTTGGGAAAAGCCGAAGTCAAAGGCCACAGCCGTTCTCCTAACCCCGCTGCCAGCAGAAAAGCTTTTTCAGGAAATTTCGTATTCATTGTTTTTTTCACTTCGTTCTATCACAACGGCCGCCGCATCCAGTCCTTCAACACTGTTCCGTTTCTCAACACGCACTCTGACTTTTCTGACACGCACATCACTCAGACACACTGAAGCCACACAATCCGCGGCACGCTCCAGCATACGACACTGCGCACGCTTTAAAACAGAACGTATATCATTGCAGAGTTCCGCATAATCAACGGTATCCCGGAGATCATCACTTTGCGCCGCCTGCCTCAGACTGAGAAACAGAACGGCATCGATACGCAGCGTCTGCTCTTTGATTCTTTCATCAGGAAGATCTCCTATTATACATGAAACTTTCAGACCGCCCAGTTCAAGCTGATCATCTGACTGTAAATCCGCACTCATCAACTTTCTCAAAATTTATGTTTGTTCTGACCTTTGTTTCATCCCGCTTCCGGTTCCTGCTTGCGGAACGCCACGGCAGTCCTTAACAAAAACTGATTTTACAGCAACTGCCTGACTTTCACAAACACATCCGGATAACGCTTTTTCGTTTCTTCAGGCATTTCCCGTCATATGCTGCATAGTCAGAAAGGTCTTCCGCTGAAACGCTGCTGCCGTTGCATCTTCATTTTCGGCTGTTCGAGATTAAGTGCATACCATTCCTCGCCAAAAGGAGCATTGGAAAAATGTCCGATGCGGTTATTTGCAAGATTATCCCGGTTGCGCTTCAGAAACTCATTCCCCGTTTTATCGCATCCGTCAATAAGAACCTTATGGGCCTGATCAATTTCCTTCCGTTGCACAAGTATCCATGAATAAAGCGCATATATCAGAGCTCCCTGATCAGTACGTACTTTGCCGGAATGCTTTTTAAAAACCTTTTCAATTCCATCTTCATTACGCATATACATACGGGCGATCTTGATGCATGCCATCATCGGATCCATAATCAGAACCCCGGGCATCAGTCTGTCAACCTCTTTGAAATCCTTGTTCATCCAATGCAGCTGCAGACGAAGTGCATTAATCTGTTTACCCATGAGCGGAGCCCAGCGATTGAACTTTTCAAGGTTTTTGGACGCATCCAGGGCTTTTCTAATGAAAACAGCCTGTTCTTTTTCTATAATTTTCTGGGCTTCCTTGACGGATCCGGGCGGTTTTATCTGCCATTGATTGACTTTCTGCTGAAGATGATTTTTGCCGTTGTTGAGAATGTCCTGAACAGTCTGCATTTCCACTTTGACCTTTTTCTGTATAAGATAGCCGGACAGAAGCTGGCATACAAGAAAAGTCAGTATTCCCCAGAAAACAGACCAGCCGATTGCAGCCGCCCCGGTCAGGCAGAGCGTGGTTCCTGCAATTATTCCCAGAACAGCATTAATTATAACCAGATACATTATTAGGCAATCTCCTTGTTTTTTATTTCATTAAAACCCGCAGCAGATACAGCTGATTTTTTATGATTTGTTCTTCAAAAGCATTCAATATATCACTTTTACGCTTGTATATCCCGTAAAAACAGCTATATTATACAATCTAATTTGATTTAGTAGCTTTTTCACGTAATATCGGCGGAAGATAATTCTCCGTAGAAGGAAAAGCATTTTTAACACTGAACCCGCATGAAGTATAGTTATTATGGAAACACTTGCCCTCAGGTTGTATGGGAAAAACGACCTTCGTCTTGAACGTTTTGAACTTGATGATATCACAGATGATGAAATTCTAGCTGATATTGTTACGAATAGCGTCTGCATGTCAGACTACAAAGCCGCAATACAGGGAGGCAGTCACAAACGCGTTCCTGATGATGTTGCCGACAATCCTATCATCCTCGGCCACGAATTCTGCGGCCGGTTGCTGAAAGTCGGTAAAAACTGGCAGCACAAATTCAAAGTTGGTCAGAAATACGGCGTACAACCCCAACTCAACATCCCCGGCCATGAACACCGGGCACCGGGATATTCATTCCCGTACATAGGCGGATATGCCACACGTATTGTCATTCCGAAAGAGGTACTGGAACTTGACTGCCTGCTTTCGTACGATGGAGACGCCTACTATAAATCATCCATAGCGGAACCTGTTTCATGTATTGTGGGTGCATACCGCTGCAGCTACCACTTCAAACCCGGCGAATATGTGCATCAGATGGGAATTAAAGACGGTGGAACAATGGTTATACTCGCTGGCGCAGGCCCCATGGGGCTGAGTGCAATTGATCTGGCGCTTCACGGGCCTGAACATAAACCTTCTCGACTTGTCATTGTTGATATAGACCAGGACAGGCTCGACCGTGCCGCAGAGATTTTTTCTGTCGCACATGCCGAAGAATGCGGTATTGATCTTCATTACGTCAACACATCCGGCTGTGACGATCCGGTTGAACTTATCAAATCCGTGAACAACGGAGAGGGCTACAACGACGTGATGGTTTTTGCGCCTGTTCCCGCTTTGATTGAACAGAGCTCCGCTCTGCTCGGTTATACGGGATGTCTTAATTTCTTTGCCGGTCCGGCAAATCAGGATTTCAAGGCGACAATCAACTTCTATAACGTGCATTACATGGGGCATCATGTGGTGGGATCATCCGGCGGCAACACCGCAGATCTGCAGGATTCGATGAATTATGCCGCACAGGCGCTTATCAATCCGTCAGTAATGATCACTCATGTAGGAGGTATTGATTCAGTTAAAGATACTGTTATCAATCTTCCTGAAATACCCGGCGGCAAAAAACTGGTTTATACCCATATATCCATGCCCATGACAGCTATCAGGGATTTTAAAGAGTTAGGTAAAAACAATAAGTTTTTTGCTGATCTGGATGAAATATGTGAACACAACAACGGACTGTGGTCAGCTGAAGCCGAAAAGTATGTTCTTGCAAACGCTCCGCGGATGGAAGCTGATTCGGAAATATAGAATTTGTCGAAATGATTGCTTATTTAAAAGGCATACTTGCTGAGAAAACGCCTTCACGTGTAATACTGGACACAGGAGGTGTCGGTTATGAGGTATTTGTTTCCCTCAGCACCTTTGACCGGCTGCCTGCAACAGGGGCGGAGTGTTTTCTGCTGACTTATCATCATATCCGGGAGGACACGCAGATTCTTTTCGGATTTATTGATGAAAAAGAAAAGTCCATGTTCGAAATGCTTCTGAATGTAAACGGGGTAGGCGCAAAAACCGCACTCAGTATTCTCAGCGGTTTAAATGCGAATGAGCTCAGGGTCTGTATATCCGAAAACAATGTCAAACGTATCAGTTCGGTTCACGGGATAGGGAAAAAGACAGCTGAGCGCATTGCGATGGAACTGCGTGACAAAATCAATCCTTTCGAAGCGTTGGCAGGTTCATCAGGAGCTGAGACCCGTGCCGAAAACACAATGATGCGCGATGCTGTTATGGCCCTGACATCACTTGGTTTTGCGCAGGATAAAGCTGCAAAAATGATCCAATCCGCGCTTTCCGGAAACGATACCATTACGGATACAGAGGAACTGCTGCGCAAAGCGCTGAGCAGCAGCAGATAGAGAGATAAAGAAGCCACACTTAATTGCTTTGTGGAATACGGAATACGGAATACGGAAGGTGCGGCTGCTGCGCTGTTACAGAAAAAAAAAACAAACGGAATTGGCTCAGGAAAACGGAGATGCGACCAGAAGTTCAGCTGCTTCACTCTGCGAGCGGCGGCGGACATACAGATCAAAACTGAATGTCTTAAGTATTATTCATTCTTCGTCAATCATCTTCTGAAATATTGTTTTTTGAACCACAGTTATCCGCCGCCCATCTGCTCTGACGCGCCACCCCCATCATAATGGATACATCATCGTCGGTGTAAACTCCACGCGAGAATATGCGTTGAATTCCCTGCATCATGTGGTTGGCTTTGTCCTCTTTCATAAATCCGATTGTTAAAAGCATCTCACGCCACATGGATGCCAGCTGAAACTTGCGCGCCGACACAGCCGGCTCTGATTTTTCAACTGGTGCTTCATAGTTGCCGGTCGCTGTATAAAGTTCATACGCACAGAGCAGCACAGCCTGCGAAAGGTTGATCGACTCGTAACCCGGATCAACCGGGATACGGATCAGATGGGTGCAGCACGCGATTTCTTCATTAGAAAGACCTTTATCCTCTCTGCCGAAAACCAGAGCCACCTTTCCCTGCGTCGCCAGTTTCAGAAGATCAGGCGCCAGTTCACGCGGTGTTTTAACATGCTGGCGGTACAAGCCGCCGCGAGCAGTCGTACCTGCAACGAAAGCGCAATCTGAAACGGCTGATTTCAGATCAGAATATTCCACTCTGCTACTTAACAGATCCTGGGCATGGACAGCAAATTTCTCACCGAGCTCCCAGTCATCGTCAAGATCCGGTGCAGCCAGAGCTAGATCGGAAAGCCCCATATTAGCCATGGCACGGCAGACCTGTCCGAGATTACCGCAATAAAGGGTACCAACCAGAACAATCCGTATGTTATCGAGTATATTTTTCATAATGCATCTTTCACATTGTTTTGGTACTGCTGCCCCGCTTTATGAGATCCCGTCCCAGCTGACGGCGTATTATATCAACTGTCCGGCTTAACTTCTCTCTTCTCTTTCTTTGCTGAACACATTCATCAAAAAGCAGGAGTTGCTCCTGATTTGTGCGGACAAGCCCCGAAACACCCATACCTATCAGGCGCACGGGAGCGACGAGGCTCTCGTGCGCGAACAGATCCAATGCCTGTTCGCGAATAGAAAAATCATCGCAGACGGCTGCCGGGAACTGACGCTGTCTGGTAATAGTTCTAAAACCTGCCCAACGGATTTTTATGCGGCAGACAGTCGCGTAATATCCCTGTACACGCAACCTGTCACCCACCTCGTCACAAAGATCCAGCAGACGGTTCTTCAACGTCTCACGGTCGCGGACATCCTCGTTGAAGGTATATTCCCTGGAGATGCTTTTTTCCGGGGCTGCGGCTTCAACCGGTCGGGAATCTCTGCCGAAGGAAAGATTTACAAGCTGGTCCGCGAAACGTCCACCGACAATTCCGGCAAGTTCATCCTGATTGCATTCCTGAATATCGGATATTCTGAGATAACCGGCAGCTGTAAGAATTTTTCTGCTGATACTGCCGACTCCCCACAAGTCGGAAATATCCAGTGTTCCCAGAAACGCCACAATATCATCCTCATCCGCTGGCATTTCAAACATTCCGTCCGGTTTTGCTTTTTTGCTTCCGAGTTTTGCCAGAAACTTGTTACATGCGATTCCGACAGACGCATTGAGTCCCACTTCATCCCTGATCTGACAGCGTATCTTTTCGGCTATCTCACAAGCTGAACCGTGAAGGCGCAGAACTCCGCTTACATCCAGAAAAGCTTCATCGATTGAAAGCGGTTCGATATACGGGGTGAATCTGTCGAAGATCGCAAAAACTTTTGCTGATGCCTGCTTATAGCGCCGCATATCAGGACACACAAAGACAGCCTCCGGACAGCGTTTAAATGCTTCGCCTGAAGGCATAGCTGAATGAACACCGAATTTTCTGGCTTCGTATGAACAGGTTGCCACCACGCCGCGTTTATCCGGCGGTGCCCCCACTATTACCGGCTTACCTTTGAGCTTCGGATTGTCCCGCTGTTCAACCGCCGCAAAAAAGGCATCCATGTCTATATGAAGAATTGAACGGCTCATAATAAAAAGTGCCGCCCCGATATGACAGGCGACACTGATAAATACACGTAATTCGTAAAGACTTATTCCTGTGAGGAATTATTGTCGTCAGGAGTTTTTTTGTTTTGCTCGTGTTTCCTGCCGCCTCCTTTTTTTGTGCCGCCGGAACTGTTCTTGGCAGTCTTAGGAGCAAGCAGACAGCCAAGTATCCGTCCCATGATCCGAGGCGGCTGCTCAACGCTGGCTTCATCCTCCAGTTCGGCAACTACACCTTTCACGACTTCCATGCCGAGTTCTTTGTGAGCGTTTTCACGCCCGCGGTACTGCAAGGTGATTTTTACTTTATTACCTTGTCCGAGAAACATCCGGATTTTTTTTAATTTTGTTTCAAGGTCGTTTTTCTCAACTCCGGCATGGAATTTGATTTCCTTGACCGTAGTTTTTTTCTGGTTTTTACGGGCCATTTTACGCTTAATGCCCTCATCATAGCGGAACTTGCCATAGTTCATAATTTTACAGACAGGAGGGTCTGCATTAGGCGAAACCTCAACCAGATCAAGTCCCAATGATTGAGCGTGTCGATGGGCCTCTCGTGTCGGCATGACACCTCTCATGTCACCGTTTTCATCAATAACGCGAACCCGGGGGACTCGAATTTTAAAGTTTACACGAGTAAATGATGCGATAAAACACCTCCAGTTTCAGCTGTTTATCAGCTGTAATTAATTCCTCAAACACAACGGGCACCCGCCCGAAACGAAACAATTATACAATATTCCTGCAGAAATTTCCAAGTTATAAGATCAGCCGGCATCTCAGGCTTTCACAGCCTCATTGAGAAGCATAATGAATGCCTCGGCAGTCATTGTGCCTTCATCGCCCTTTTCTCTGCTACGCACGGAAACAACCCCTTCTGCAGCGTCACGCGGCCCTACGACCAGCATGAAAGGCACTTTATTGAGTTGAGCTTTACGAATCTTGGCCCCCAGTTTTTCGTTATCCGCATCAACTTTGACACGCACATCGGCTTCACGCAGAATTTTTTCCACTGAAGCCGCATAATCCAGCGCTTTCTCGGAAACAGGCAGTATGCGCACCTGTTCCGGAGCAAGCCACGGTGGAAACGCACCGCCGTAATGTTCGATAAGGATACCGAAGAACCGTTCCAGACTTCCAAGCAGTGCGCGATGCACCATATACGGCTGATGTTCTTTGCCGTCTTCTCCGATGTAAGTGAGATTAAACCGCTCAGGCAGATTGAAGTCGAACTGCACCGTACTCAGCTGCCAGAGACGCCCCAGGGCATCCTTTATTTTAAGATCTATTTTGGGTCCGTAAAAAGCACCGCCGCCTTCATCCACATCATACCGGATATTTTCAGATTTCAGCGCATTTTCCAGAGAGTGAATTGCCTGATCCCATCTTTCCGGAAGACCGACCGCTTTTTCCGGCCGTGTTGAAAGGTAAGCGGTTATATCTGAAAATCCAAAACGTCCCAGAATACGCAATGCGAAATTCACAGTATAGCGGATCTCATCCACAATCTGTTCGGGAGTGCAGAATATGTGAGCATCGTCCTGGGTGAATCCGCGCACACGCAACAATCCGTGACGCACCCCCTCCTTTTCATAACGGTAAACGGTGCCGAGTTCAGCCCAGCGCAGCGGAAGATCGCGATAGGAATAGCGCCTGGTCTTAAAAACCTGAATGTGAAACGGACAGTTCATAGGACGCACATAATATTCATCCACATGACTGTGACTGCCTTCTCCCTCCGACACTTTCATGCTCGGAAACATACCGTCTTTATAAAAACCGAGATGTCCCGAAGTTTTCCACAGCTGCGCTTTGCCCACATGCGGAGTAAAAAGCATCTCATAACCCGCACGATAATGTTCTTTCCGCCAGAAATCCTCGATAAGAACACGTATGCGGGCTCCTTTAGGATGCCAATGAGCCAGCCCCGGGCCTACTTCATCACTGATACTGAAAAGCTCAAGTTCTCTGCCCAGGCGGCGGTGGTCACGTTTTCCGGCTTCTTCAATTTGAAGGAGACGTTCCCTGATGGCATCCTGTGAAACGTCGGCTATACCGTAAAGGCGCTGAAGCATCACATTGTTTTCATCTCCCCTATAGTAGGACCCGGCAACAGACATCAGCTTTATCGCCCCTACATCCGAAGTTTTTTCGACGTGAGGTCCACGGCACAGATCCACAAAGTTACCGCAGCGGTAAAGAGTTACAGTTTCATTTTCGGAAATGTCATCGAGACGTTCGAGTTTAAAGGGCTGATCCCTGAAATAATCGCAGGCTTCCTCACGGGAGACCTCTATACGCTCGAAAGGGAAACCTTTGTTTATAATCCATCGTATCTGCTTTTCGATTTTTTTAAAATCATCGGGCGAGAGACGATGTTCCATATCAAAATCATAATAAAAGCCGTCATCTGTTGATGGGCCTATATCAAGTTTTACATTGTCAAATATATTGCAGACGGCTGCCGCCATTATATGTGCCGCACTGTGGCGCATCACTTCCATGGAATCCACTTATACCTCCAAACCGGGGAACATACAAACGTCCGCCAGCCATATTATTAAAAGATGCCAACACGATACCTATTATGTCCGTAAATTGTCAAGCCGAAGATTCGTAATATACAGTCCGGCTGGAGAAATCATGCGCTCAATCCAGCACAAACTCAATAGTCAGAGTTTCATATTGCTTGAGGAAACCTGAAGAAAGACCGCGTATCTGACGCACCCTGGCGGCGGCTTTGAGCACACTCTGGTCAAAATAGTCACTTCCGGAAGATTTATGAATCCGGTAACTAACTATTCTTCCTGCGCTGTCAAGTCGGATTGACAGCTGGGCTGGCCGCGGACCGGCTTCGGCACTTCCCGGTTGTATCCAGCTGTCATACATTGCGCGTCTCACAAGCGAAATGCATCGAGACACTTCATTTTCAGTAACTGAATTACGGTTACCCGGACGTGCTCCAGCCTGTAGCGCTTTCCGGATTTCATCACGCGACATGGGTTTATCTGCGGTTTTTGTCACTGTTGCGCGTTTAAGCTTTGTGAAATCCGTTTTGGGTTTTTTGATAATTCTTTTACCCTTTTTGAAGGTTTTCTTTACGGGTTTCTTTTTCTTTACGGGTTTCGGCCTGGGTTTGGGTTCCGGCTTTTTTTTCTGTTCTGGTTCCGGTGGTTTCTTTCTGGTCACAACCGCATCTTTTACCGGCGGAAGGTTTTCCGGCATAACGGGATCAGGCTCCTGCAAAGGTTCTGTTTCTGCTGGCTGCGTAACTTCGACAGGTTCAGGCATATCCTCAGGAAGAACAACAGTGAATTCAATCGGAGCAGGCGGTTTTTTTCTGATAAACCTGTGGTGAACGGCAAAAGCTATTGCAAGCAGCAACAGAATCCCATGGAGAACAAGCGACCAGCGCAGTGAAAATTTATTAATCGGCGATATCATTGTAAGTGCGGAAGTGTGTCATTGCATGAGTGCATCAGTCAGCCAGTGTTACCAGAGCCATACGAGTGATTTTATGCTTATACAGAATTTTCATTATCCTGATGATCTGGCCGTATTCAAGTCTTTCATCACCTCGCACCAGAACAGCCAGATCCGGATTTTCCGCAGCCATGCTTCCCAATTTCAGATCCAGATCCTCAAGTGTTATAGAACTGTTGTTCAGAAAAATATTTCCGGTGGCGTCAACAGTGACGACATCGGACTTTTTCTTGGGAAGCACATCTGTTCTGCCCTGCGGCAGTTTGACGGAAATCCCCTGCTCCATAGCTGGCATAGTGATAATAAATGTTATGAGAAGAAGAAATGTCAGATCGATCAGCGGCGTCATGTTTATTTCATTGATCTGCCTGGCCGACCGTTTTCTTACACGACGCAGTGCCATCAGATATCCCTCCCCTGAAATTCACAGGCTATACGCCCCATCAGTTCATCCGAAAACCCCTCCATGTCGTTAGTCAGATTACGCGCTTTACCAGCAAGCGAGTTATAGAAGATGGCACTGGGAATCGCAACCATAAGGCCCACCACAGTTGTCATAAGAGCAGAGGAAATTGCGGGCGCAATTTCAGAAAGCAGAACAGTCCCCTTCTCTCCCATTGTACCGAATGCATCCATAACCCCCCATACAGTGCCCAGCAGACCCAACATAGGAGAAGCCGTCACAATAGTAGCCAGTAATCCCATCCCGTACTCCACACGGATTTCCTGTTCATGCAGAACATGTTCGCAGGTACCCCGGACCAGTTCAATTTCCTTTGAAGACAGCGCTGCGCTCCCGCCGGTTGGCTGTCTGCCTATAACAGATCTGCGGGATTCGGGATCCAGCAGTTTGACCATACGCTCACATGTCCGCGCATAGATCAGCCCCAGTGATGATTTCATATTTTTCTTTCTTCTGAGATAGTAATCCAGCACATCACTCCCTGAAAGAAACTCACGCATGAATCTGCGGCTGTTACGGCTGATGCTGTTAAGCTCTTTAGATTTTCCTATAATTACGGCTGCCGCGACAATTGAACTGCCCAGCTGGATAAAAACAATTATTTTACCCACCAGGTTTGCCTCGATAAAACCGCCGAGCAATGATGCAACAGCCGCGGTATCAGGTTCAAAGATAAAATCGGTCATTAAAATAACTCCAACATTGCATAGCTTGAAAATAAAGGTGGCGACATCCTGATGACATATAAGCCGGATTCTGTTCGCCGTGCAAAGCACGGTTCCGATCATTCATCTGAGCAATCTACCCGGAACCCTGTTCAGCAAAGCTGAAACGACACGAGCAGCGCCTCGAGTTCCCTATTTGATCTTGCTCCGGAGAGGGTTTACCATGCGGTCATGCTTTCGCTCAGACCCGGTGGTCTCTTACACCACCTTTTCACCCTTACCATGAACCGAAGTCCAGGCGGTTTGTTTTCTGCGGCACTTTCCGTCGGCGTCGATATGGCAACGCCTCTCCAGTTTTAACAACTGGATCTCCCGCTCTGCGGAGTCCGGACTTTCCTCCCCTGTCATAAACAGGAGCGACCGGATGTCATACAGGATGCCGCCACGCGAAGGATTGTATCACATAGCATACAGAAATGAGGAACACAAAATCACATCGGAAAACATCTTCACCTGACAAAGGGGGCACACACAGTAAAATATGGGTTTCCCCGCAGCTGCGCATTCTTTATCAGAAATCGCACCCTATACTGGCTGCAGTTACATGTAGAGGATACGGCCGCACATTGTGCAGACAACAATATCACGGTTTCTGCGGACCATCTGACCGATGGAGGGAGGCTGAACAAGATTGCAACCCGTACATACAGAGCCGTTCTGCAGCTCAACCACAGCTGGCCAACGTTTCACCCGCAGCCTGTCATAGTAAAGTCTTGAACGGGGATCGACATTTTTGGCGACTTCTTCACGTTCTTTCTGGGTTTCAGTGAGTGCTTCATTGACCTCAGCCAGACGCTTATTCAGATCTGCGATATATTCATCCACATCAATCTGCTCTTCAGCCAGTTTTTTTTCAAGTTCATCTGCTTTTGCTTTTACCGGAATCAGATCATCCATGGCAGCTATTTCGCGAGCTTCAAAATTATTGATATCATCCTCAAGCTTTTTTATTTCCTTATTGTACATCTGAAACTCTTTATTGGTTTTCAGCATAGCCTGATTCTTTTTCAGATCATTGATTTTTTCTTTGCACGCATTTGCTTCAAGAGCATATTGATCAATCCCCGCCTGGATATTTTTCATCTGATTGTGAGTTGCATCAAGCAATTGCTTTAAATCGTCTAAACGGGCGTTTTCCTGTGCCTTCCGCTTGGGAATATCAAGAATTTCCTGTTCCATTTCCCTTATTCTTCCATCCACATCCTGTAACTCCAGCAAAGGCTGTACAAAGCTCACAAAATCACTTCCTTCCCAAAAAATGTCATATTAGAGACCGAGTTTCACCAGATCGTCAAGAATATCTCAAATACCCCTCTACTGTCAATAATCATGAAATAAATATTTAAAAACGCGCTTGCAAAATTTTATACGGTCCCTACAATAAGTAAACCATTCTGCTGGTGGATGTTTTTAAAGTAATATTAAATCAAAACATGAAGGTTGCCAATTATGAAGAAGATCATACTTTTATCGGGTGTTATAGCAGTCTGCACAAGCCTCTCGTTCGGATATGAAGCTGACTGGGAGTCTCTGGATAAAAGGCCTGTACCCGAATGGTGGCAGAAAGCGAAGTTCGGTATTTTCATACACTGGGGTCTTTATGCTGTGCCTGCTTATGCGCCTACTGATGCCGGACATGTATATGCGAAATATTCAGAGCACTATGAAAACAGATTACGTACCGGCAATAAAAAATTTGTCGATTTCCACAAAAGCACCTATGGTGATAAAAAACAATATGCCGATTTCGCTGCGGATTTCAAAGCCGAACATTTCAACCCTGCGGAATGGGCGGAGCTGTTTAAACGTTCAGGTGCCCGCTATGTTGTTCTGACATCCAAACATCATGACGGCTACGCCCTGTACCCCAGCAAATACAGTCCGCGCTGGAACAGCATGGTGACGGGTCCGCACCGTGACCTGGCAGGAGATCTCAGCAAAGCCGTGAAAGACGCCGGACTGCATATGGGCTTCTACTATTCGCTGCTCGAGTGGAGCAATCCGCTTTACACAAAAGAGACCATAGACCGCTATGTGGCAGATGTAAACCTTCCCCAGCTGAAAGAGCTGGTTACCCGCTACAGACCTGATGTCGTCTGGACGGACGGTGAGTGGGATTATTCCGCTGAAACTCTGCGCAGTACCGATTTTCTTGCATGGCTCTACAATGAATCACCTGTAAAGAACACGGTGGTGGTCAACGACCGCTGGGGCAAAAAAACCCGCGGCAAACATGGAGATCACTACACTACGGAGTATGATCTGATTCATCGTTCCAATTCCTCTGATAAAAAATTCACGCATCCATGGGAAGAGTGCCGCGGCATAGGTTCTTCCTTCGGATTCAACCGTTTTGAAACGGTCAAACACTACATGAGTTCTGCGCAATGCATAGAAACCCTGATAGAGAAAGTCAGCCGCGGCGGCAACCTGCTGCTCAATATAGGCCCGAAAGCAGACGGGCTTATTCCGGTGATAATGCAGGAGCGTCTGCTGGATATGGGCAAATGGCTGCAAGTCAACGGTGAGGCAATATACGGGACTGTCGCTTGGGAACACAGGCCTGATACCATGCGCCAGGATAAGATCTACTACACGAAAAAACCGGATGTGCTATATGTCATCTGCACAAAATGGCCGCAGGCACCGATTACTGTAAAAAATACAGCCGCTGCCAAAAGTGTCAGCCTGCTCGGCAGTGACTCCGAAGTGGATTTCACCGCCGACGGAAAAACGGTTGTAATAAGCCCCCCGGCCCTCAATCCCGGCACCATGCCTTGTGAACATGCGTGGACATTTAAGGTTTCGCTGTAAGTTGCATACCGGCTTCCCGGCGGATGCGGCCGATATCCGCACGCCGGGAACCAATGTCGTATATGGCGGCAGATTATATATACACCGCATTTATATTGATTTTTTAACTTGTTACGACTTGATAATTGAAAGCACAGCGCTTATATTTGTGCCCATGCCAAGCTGGAAAGTCATTCATCTTAAACCGAATACGGAAAAGAAATTCATCAGGTACTGCAAATTGTACGGCATCATATGTTATCTTCCGATGCGCAAATCTTTCCGGACCTGTCAACGACGAAGAATCACAGTGGAATTGCCGGTATTCACCGGATATGCCTTCGTGAAGTATGCAGAAAAAGAGCGTTTAACTGTGCTCAAATCCAACTGCGTCTGCCGAATTCTCGAACCGCACAACCCCCGTCGCTTCATCCGCGAACTGATTATGGTGCGACGTGCTTTGCGTATTGATCCTACTTTGAAACCCACACGGATATTTGAGGAGGGGCAGATGGTCAGGATCAAGAGCGGCCCGTTCACAGGAACCGAGGGATCGGTCAAACGCATTACAGGCAGAACAAAAGTTATCCTCAACGTTTCAGCCATAGGCCAGGCTCTTAAAATTGAGGTGCCGAACGATGCTCTTGAAGCGCTCTGACCCGGAAATACCGTTGCTGGCGTAAACCGCGGAAACAGTACTTAAATCTCAACCGTGAATATCAGTTTTGTCCCACGGCCCGGCGCACTGTGCAGCTCAAAGCCGCCATTGATCTCATTCATGCGACGGCGCATATTAAGCAAGCCGTCATGACCGACTCCCGCACTGACAGACGAATCAAATCCCCTGCCGTCGTCTTCAACCGTTATAACAAGATTTCTGCCGTCAATTGCCATGCTTATATTGACCTGTTCAGCTTCAGCATGTTTGAGAATATTGCCTATAGCCTCGCGTACCGCTAACAGCAGATGATGTCTGGTTTTAGAGGCGACCCTGACATTCTTCAGCTCCGGCGGACGTTCAAAGTGAAAACGCAGAGAGGTGTTCCCCAGAATGTATTCTGTGTACTGCTCAAAATAACTGATAAAGGGTTCCCAGCTGTCGTTCACGGGATTGACGGCCCATACAATCTCATCAACGTTACGCGCCAGCTCATTGGCAACATCATAAATCTGGTCCAGCCTTTTATGCGCATTCTCGTTATCCACATCATTGTGGGTTAATTCACTTAGAGTCGCGACCACCGAAAGTCCGTTTCCAAGATCATCGTGAATGTCACGGGAAATTCTGTTGCGCTCCTGATGCAAAGCTTCTTCACGTTTCATCATCGTCATCGCTGTTTTATATCGCTGATTGATAACACGCCGAGCAGCAAAAATAACCGCAGCGGCAAGCAGCAGGGCCAGTCCGACATAAAACCATATAGTCTGCCAGAAGAAAGCCTGAACTTCAAAATTTAGATTTATACTGTTCTTACTCCAAAGCCCCCCCGAACTGGCAACAACCTGCAAGGTGTATTTTCCGGGCGGCAGCCATTCAAACGCAGCTGTGCGTTCCCTCTGCAGAGGGGACCATGCTTCATGCAGGCCGCGCACCTTATATCTGTAAAAAACAGTATTCAGCCGACCGGGACAAAGCGCGGCGAAATGAAAAACAACATTGCGTATTCCGGGTTTTAACACGAGCTTTTTCCGCATTCCGCCTATGTTATCCAGCAGCATCTCTCCATCAGCCGAAACTTTCTCAAAAACAACATCAGGCGCTTTTTCTGTCAGTTCAAACTGAGATGGATCAACCATACATATTCCGTTTTCAAAAGGAAACAAAAGATTTTCTTCAGGTAATTCGCAGGAGTTGGCTGAAACACTGCGGCTGACACTTCCCAGCGCCTTGTGTCCGGGCAGACCGTCAGCGACATCAATTTTAATAATAGAGGCTGACCGCGTATAATCCAGTTCATTTTTTTTGATAAGAGATACAGGAGAGTCGATATAGAGAGAAAGAAGACCATTGCGGGACCCGACCCATATACGTCCGTATTGATCCTCTGATATCTGGCTGACGGCCTGGCCAAATCCGGATATCTTCTCCCCGACAGGATAAGCACGGTCGTCGTGAACAAAAAACAGGCCAGCCGTTGTTCCAATCCACAGTCTTCCCCTGACGTCTCGATAAACTGTCCGCGCAAAACCTTTCAGACCCTTCTGCTCATTGTAAACAATTTTCGATCCTTCCCGGGTATAACCGGTAACACCGCTTCCATCGCTACAAATCCAAAGTGTATTCTGTCTGTCACGATACAGACAGCGGACAGCCCGCCGGAGATTTTCACCGTTTATGCATGCAGGTTCAAGCTCTCCGCGTACGGAAATCCTCATGAGGCCTACGGGTGTTCCTGCAATAATCCCGTATCTGCTGTCTTCAATCAATGTATGTACAGTGTAAATCAGCGGCATACTGTAATCACTCTGCGCGACAATCCGTGGATAAGCCATATCAGTTGATCTGAAAAGACCTCCGCCGGGAGTTCCCATCCATATATCGCCACGGAAATCCTGAAGCACCGCGCATACAGGAAGATCAACATCCAGATATACCGTCTGAAGTATCCGCCCGCTCGACGGAACAAGCCTGACAGCACAACCTTTAAAACCCGCCCAGATCTGGCCGTCGGGAAGCATACAAAGAGAATAGGCAGTACCGGCAGTAACCATCCCGTCGGAATGCATCTTATTGACAAGCCGATTGCGGATACTGAGCAAACCCCCGTCACAGGCCGCCCACACCGTGCCGTCATTTCCCTCTATAATCTGTCTGACCGACATCCCCGCAGGCATTTCGCTGTCGCCTATATGAGACCAGACACCGTTTGACCACACATAAATACCAGTGGGATTTCCTATCCACAGGGATCCATCACTCACCTCCAGCATACTGGAAGCAAGACCTGCATTTTCCGGAAAACCTATGGGTGTCCATATATTGTCTTCAAGATACGCTATCCCGTTCGGTCCGTTAATCCATAAACGCCCTGACTTACCTGCATGAACTCCGGATACCGCCTCGACAAGAAAATCCGGCAGACGCATGCTCTTGTCATCGTAACGACCGTCTTTATACTCCACAAGCCCATTCCAGGCTGTCATCCACACACGTCCGTTTTTATCCACATCAGCCGATGTCACAGCTCCAAGCGTGGCGCGGTCGTCAGACGGCACAGGGCAGGATCTTGCTTCAAAAAAGGTTGTTCTGTCATCTTCAGCGGTTACTGCTTCAAGAAGACCTCTCTCTGCATAGGCACGGACAACCCCAGCCGGAGATATCACCAGACCGAGAATACGTCCTATGGGATTTGACGAATCCGCGGCCTGCCAACTGAGCCATTCACCTTTACGAAAACATCCCACTCCTTTCCTGCCGAAAAACCAGATTCCGTCGGGCAGTCCGCATGCCACACCGTCAATGGACCCGGTATCTTCAAGAATCTTAGCCGGCACCTGTATCGTAACAAAATCCTCTCCATTGAAACGGATCAGTCTATCCGAAATGCTCATCCAGATGTAACCATTTTTCGATTGCGCAAGCCCCGTAAGGGGTGATCCGGGAAGCCTGTCTTCAACCGTCCAGATTTTCAGCGCATATCCTTTTGACTTATGCTTCTGAACAGCACGGGCTTCGGTATGGAAGAAAAGCACAGACACAAAAATTATAATGATTCGTTTCAACATCAAAGTCTGTCAACATCCTCAGCAATGCGGAAAATCCGGTTTTCAAGCCGGATTTACCAACGCAGTTTTTCAATTACCTTAAAAAAACAACGTGTTTTCATAGATAATCAAGTACATCAGAACAGGATCGGAACACAGGCATCCCCGTTTCAGCGAGTCGTAAATGCGATTGATGGCCGCATGAAACCAGAATACACTTGACATTCAACTCTTCTGCAACTTCATAATCATGCAAAGAATCGCCGACTATCACGATACTCTCGGAAGACACCCCCATAATTTCAACCAGTCTCTGCCCCATAGACATTTTGGAATCACCGTATAAATTATTTATGCCCGTTATTTGACTGAAGAAAGCCGCCAATTCATAATCATTTATCATTGCATCAAGTATCGATTGTTCGGATGCTGAAAGAACCGATTGCGTGAAACCTCTTCTTTTCAAAGCTGAAAGAGTCTGCTTCACACCGGGCTGGAGTCCGATGGAATCATCAGAGAGCATCAGATCATGAAATTCGACAGCCATGGCATCCCGATCTTCCTCCTCCAGCTGAAAACCTATCTTGCGGTAAAAATCAAAAACGGGAAAACCGAAAATATCGCGATAACGCTCGATGCTCAGGAGCGGCAGATTCCGCTCAACGAGCATTTTATTGACAGAATTGACACAGGCCCGGGTGTCATCCAGCAATGTCCCGTTCCAGTCCCAGATTATATGTGAGCAGTTGTGCATTTTTGTTGGCTGATTGACAGCTGTATGGTTGGAACCCTGCTATAACATAATGACATCTTAAACGACTTGCAACACAACATATATGGCCAGCATAATAAGAACCGTTAGAAGAGCAAAGCATATTGTTCTTAACTTCACTCTTCACACTTCAAATGGCGGAGAGGGAGGGATTCGAACCCCCGGTGACTTTGCAGCCACGCATGATTTCGAGTCATGTGTATTCAGCCGAACTCTACCACCTCTCCTTGATGTAAACGCTTTATTTATAGTGCTTTATGGCTTTTGTCTTTAATTATCAAAAATTGCTGTTGACAATTT
>JAWOEI010000037.1:0-18827 GCA_046482825.1 Kiritimatiellia bacterium | reverse complement strand
CTGCCTTCATAGCCACAGCGTGGTCCCGCCCCGGTCAGCAAAGGGGCGCGGACGAACCAGGAAGCTGATCCCATTTCATAACCTCCGCATGCAAGGTTCGTCAATGCTTTCTCCTCAGGTTGCCTCTTCTTGCTGGAAGCGGACATGACATGCCACAAGATCATGAAAGAAACGGACTGTGATCCGATCAGCACGCTGTATCACACCCTTATCCGGAATCGGGCGACGGTGAGCGCAAGCAGTTTGACGACAAGGAGCTGTTCAAAGATATGTGCGACTTGCTAGATGAGCGTGGCGTTGATTATGAGACAGAAAGCGACAGTCGCGCGGACGGCGGCAAAGTTGAGACGCACACGGTAGCGGAGCCGGTTGAGAGTGAGCCGATGGACGTGGATCAATTCCACCAAGACCCGATTGGGTATCTGAGTAGCATCAACAACGAATTTGTGAACACAATCAAAGGCACGCCAGCAATCTCCAAGCGTGGGTTTCGGTTTATGCAGACGGAACTTGGCGTTTCGACAACGGCTGAGGTTGTCGCAACCTTTGACGATCCGAAGGGTGTAATTGTCCACGCACGGGCTGAAATGCCAAGTGGGCGGTTTGCTGAGGCACACGGCGAGGGCTACCTAACGGAAGGTGGCGTGTCTGATAATGAGTTTGTGAGGTACGCGGATACCCGAGCCAAGAATCGCGCGATTAGTGATTTAACCAGTAGTGGCGCGCTGGCAGAATCGGAGCTTACAGAGTAATGAAAGCCGAACACGTCCTATCAGCAAGTTACGAATGGAGTGAAGAGCCGCTAAACATCAACAAGATTGACGGGCTACAAGAAGCGGTTGAACGGGTCCGAGAGACAAAGGAGAAAGAACTGGTCCGGTGTGAGGATCGCGTCTGTGATTATGACGTGTATTGGAACAGTAAAACCAACGCGGTGCGAATCGCAGCGGTTGCTATGGGCGCGTCGTATGAAGTGACCAACGACACAGACCTAACCGATTATGAGTAAGAACATCCATGATATGAGCGTTGGAAGCGACCCGGAGCTTAGTGCCATGGAAAAGGAAACAACGCTAACGTTTCCGAACGACACAGACACGGGACGGATTCACACTGAAGTGCCGACCGTGATTAAGTGGGTGCTATCTGTTTCGGAGTCAGAGGTAGAGAACCACCGCAGCGTTGACGGTGAGATTGTAGCCGTAACAGCAACAATCCCGAAGGGCATAATCAAACTTCAGGGAAGCGCACGCAAACACGACACGCACAGCCAAATGGTAAGCTACGGGGACGAACGATGAAACTGAATGAGGATCACTTAACCGACTTTGCCGAGCTTGAGGTTGTAACCAGCCTGAAAGCCAAGGGGTATGATGTAACAGTCGTTGAAAGCCGCGTGTGTCCATCGAGTAGTTCCGATGAGGCATACATCCTCCAAAAACTCAAAACCACAGAGACGGCAAACCCGGACGATTTGATCGCAGAGCAAACGGAAGCGTGGGTGTGTAGTTGCCCGGATTTCCTGTTCAATCACAGTCCGATTACAGAGAGTGGGCCGGAGAACGTGGGGAGCATGGGAACGTGTAAGCACCTGAATAGTGAAGAATAAGGGGCAGCGCGGCAATAAACAGAGCGGATTCAGCCGCACAGACACCCAGCACAACACCTATCAGAACCGACCAGAATAATTTCCGGCTGCGTCCGTAAACGCAAATCATATGAATACAACCCGTAATCATAGCCACATCGAAAATACCGCTGTTGAAACGTGTCGCCCCGTACCAGAACGCGATATTGGTTCCCACTGCCAGCACTGCGGCCATGGCTCCGAAGAAAGATAAGCGTGAAGCATTCGCCGTGGCTGACTCTTCGCGCATATTCTCAAAAAGAAAGAACCAGACAATTTTATAAATCCAGCCCAGTGTAAGAGCTCCTGCCACAGCGCTGCAAAGATTAAGTCGTACAGGAAGCGAGGCAAAGGAAAATGAAGCCATCCATTTTCCCAGAAGACGCAAAAGCGGACGAACGGGAATTTCTACAACATCAAGTCCGGACACAAATACAATCAATGAGGATGATTGTCCGGGAAAAGCATAATGAAGAGAAGTCAGCGTATATACACCAAACGCGACAAGGAAAACACACAGAGCAAATAAGCGGGCCCTTCTCAACCGTCTGCGTGTAACCGGCCGGAATGGCATCAACAGAAACATAAAGCGCCCCTATAATTTATCCACGTACAGAAAAAAAGGCGGTCATCGAGGATGCCGCCTTGTTTATCAACCGTTTACATTAAATCTCAGCCCCGTCTTTTACGACGAAGTGCCAAGAGTCCGGCACCCAGAGCCAGTATGGCCGCACTTCCGGGTTCGGGCACAGGAATCCAGCCATCGAAAGTTTCCGGATCGAAAGTGCCCGTTGCTGGACTCGTCTCGTCGGAAGTAATGGCGGAACTGTCGTCATAGGCCAGCGAAGTTGAACTCACGTTATACTGATCGCTGTCATTGAACAAAACAATATAATATGAACCTGACGACCGTGTTATATCCTCTGTATTCTGCTCACTGATACCGAGCGGAGTAACGGCCAGACCGCTGACAGAGTCAATCGAGCTACCGGTAGAGAACTGATCGGTATCGTAGACAGGTGTTGTTCCATCCGAAACATATACAAGCTGCGCGGAAGTTGTTCCTGATGGCATAGATGATACCGCCCAGTGTATCACCACCGCCTTGGCCGAAACCGCGGCAAAAAATACAAATATGAACGCAAAGCATAGTGTGTTTTTCATTTATTCACTCCTGTGATTAATTATCGGGCTGAAAGTTAAAACTGCCGCCATCACGACGCAGGTACCAGAACCCCTGTCCGGCCGGGATGTTTATGTCGGCCTGAGTGTAATCGTCCTTTACCCAGCTGCTGCCAGCAGGATAAGCTTCCCATCCGGTACCGGGATTAGTAAAGTAATAATAGTATGAGAGTGATCCGTCAGCCTCGACTACAATGATCTTGTCGGAATTCTGCAACAGACCGTTGCCTCCATCCGCACCGGTCCAGTCAACACTGTTCAGCCCCATTGCCTCGCCTGAACCGTAACCGACCAGGTTCAGACCATCGACAATGGATGTAGAGGGGTTGGAGGCGGAAACTTCTCCCTGCACATACAGTGGATTGGAGCTGGTTTCAACACGCTTGAGCCAGAAGCCCTCACCACGGGACACAGGCAGTGATGCCGCTGCTGTAGGTGTAACCACTACCTCGCTGCCGTCCGGCTGCTTCATAGCAGTTTCAATACCTGTCCAGCCATCCTCCAGATCAAGATAGTAGTAATAATACTTCAAACCGTTGTCATCGATCAGGACAATCAGCTGGTCCGCTTGGGTCGGATCCGTGGAATGTCCCGCCAGACCATTGGTGGAAATCAAATCCGCCAGCATTATATCTCCATCATTATTAAGACAGGAGACATAGGGAACTGCCAGGATAGATGTATCGTTTCCGTTGTCGTCAACAGTAGAAAAACCGACTATGTTACTGCCGTCAACTGAAGCCATCTCAGCGTAGAGACAAACTGTAACAGCACAGGCAAGAGCAATCATAAAAATATTTTTCATCGTCATACTCCTCAATTAGAACCGGGAACAACAACCCGGAAAAAGCGTACTTTATCACCCTGCGGAACATCAACAGAGGCCGGAACCTCGGTTGCCCCAGCTGTGGCAACCTGCAAGCGGGATCCGCCCGCAGCCTGCGTCCACTGTCCGGAACTGAGGTCAGTTGCTGTCTGAACCTCATAAACAGCTGTTTCGCTTACATTAGCGATTGTCAATGAAACGCCATCGCCGGCATCTTCCATTGCGGTAATAATCGGAGGAGGCGTTTCGGCTGAAGCCCTGGAAAGCGTGTCTGCCACCAGAGCAGGCTCACCACCGGCTGTCGTTGAAGCAACACTGACAGCATTCAGCCGGGGCGCATCAGACGCGGGAGCATCTGTAGCAACACCCGCACCGACCTGCGCAACCAGACCTCCCACAACACCGGAGTTATCGCGCGTGTCCAGCAACACAATCAGAAACTGACCGCCTTCGGGATACATTTCCGGAAGATACTGGATGGCCTTGAATCCACACTTGGAACCATCTACCGCCTGGGATTGAGTGACAATTTCGTTGTTTTCGTCATCAACCAGGGTGCCGTCGGTATTGACACCTGCAAAAGCAGCACCGTCTTCCACATACACAAGAAGGTAAGTTTCACCGACCTGAACCGCACTTCCGTCGGCATAATAATCCGGCCCCTCGGTGGTCATTGAGACTGTCAGCTGTGAAAGCCCGGCTCCCGTGACAATCATCCCGGCAAGGAGCAATGTTAAAATATAAACAGTTCTTTTCATTTTCATATCTCCTTTTAAAGAATAATCTGACCTCTAAAGAATTTGTAACCACTGGAAATAGTATAAGTAAACGTGTATTCACCGCTCGTGAAAGAAGGAGTAACGGTTTCACCCAGATCTTCCCATGTGCCGTCCTTGGCAGTTTTACCCTGCAGTTGAATATAACCGTTGATGTTCCCACCTTTAGCAGAACTGGCAACATCAAGACTGGCAGTCACTTTCAGAGTTGTATCATTGATTACCTCAATGTCAGATATACCGAAATCAATTGTCGGAGCAGAGGCAGGGTCACCTGAAATTGACGCATCGACCAGATATGACTGACTCAACTCATCCTGTGTCATTCCGATAGAGGTCAATTCGGACTGTTCCGAAATATAGGTATTTATACGGGTCTGCTGCTGATCAGTCGGAACATTACTTCCATCTGCAGGCAGTGCCGGAATTTCAGTTACCGGACCTACAACCGAATAATCCGGAGCGCAACGGCTGACATACAGATCATCCAGATAACCGGTTCCGCTAAAGTTAACGGCATTCAGTTCGTTGGCATCACCGGAAGCATTGAGGGTTATATCGCTGAATACAATCTGATCATTGCGATAAACGTTGCAGATTCCGTTTGTCATTTCCACAGTGATCTGAAACCAGTCGTTTGTATCAAGAACCGTGCTGTTTGTACTGCACCCGCCGCTGTGGGCAATGACAAGCTTGTATTCACTGTTGACAAAGACCCCCAGTTTACAGTCTTCCAGTACTGCAGGATCAGGCTCTTCCGTCATGGGATTGAACCGCACGCACATATCCACATAAACGGCTTCAGTTGCAAAAGAAACCGGACCGGAAGTCCCCTGCAGTTCATTGGAAATGATCGTGCCTTCTGTATCCAAGGCCAGCACATTGGAATGAGTGCTGAACCAGGTATTCGACCGTGTCGGCAAGTCAGCTATAACCGGGTAATCACTAGTAGTGACACTCGCACCGGTCGCACCGGCCCATGTAGGCAGACCGCTCTCGAACGACTCCAGATAAGCACCGGCTGTCATCGGCGCAACGTTCCACTCATCAGGAACTGTATCAGCCGCATTCAGCACGCTTGCGCAGAAAATTATCCCCGACCACGCACAGAACGAAACCAGAAAGTTTCGTTGATTCAATAGTAACAAGCAGTTTTTCATATAACTACACTCCACTAAACAAACTGCTGAAGCATGTCTGTTTTAATTACAATTATTGATCAATCAGATACCCTAATTTAATAAAAAAAAGCCGACTTGTAAACCCCTATATTACATATATAAGAATAATAGCAGTGAAATTCTCAGCAGTATTGATATAACTTATTTAATATCAACAGCTTATTTAAAATAAAAAAAACCCGTTTTTTTTATTTTCAGAAAACAGCAGGTTAACTGCGGTTTTCCGCAGAATGAGCTGTACAATACCGCATCTTAATTAGTAGAATCAGCGGATTCAATTCTGGAACACTAACTCAAGACGAAAGATACGGAATATGTCGGAAAAACCAATCACACGTGAAGAGGTTCTTAAATTTCATCAGAACGGCAAAGTGGAAGTCGGATTGACAAAACCGCTGAAGACCCAGAGAGATCTCTGTCTGGCCTATACACCGGGCGTAGCAAATGCGGTCAGGGAGATTGCGGACAATCCGGCAGGCATAAATCTGTACACAGCGAAAAACAATCTGGTGGCAGTAATCTCGGACGGCACAGCTATTTTAGGCATGGGAGATCTCGGAGCTGAGGCATCTATTCCTGTTATGGAAGGCAAAGCTGTACTTTTCAAAGCATTCGGTGATGTCAACGGATGGCCGGTTCCTCTCAACAACTGCCGTATAAACGGAAAAAATACAGGCAGGACAGATCCCGAACGCATTATTTCGACAGCAGCGGCGATAGCCCCCATGTACGGCGGCATCAATCTTGAAGACATTGCCGCACCGGCCTGTTTCGAAATTGAGGATACTCTGGATGCAATGCTGGATATACCTGTCTTTCATGACGATCAATGGGGAACAGCTGTTATCACTCTAGCCGGTGTAATGAACTACTCTCTGCTTAGTGAACGTGACATCTCCACCCTGAAAGTGGTCATAAACGGAGCCGGAGCCGCAGGCATACGCATTGCGGACATGTGCAAAGCCGCAGGGGTCAAAGATCTTACAATGTGCGACAGCCGCGGAGTTATCAGCAGAGATCGCGATGATCTGAACGAACACAAACGGCGGCATGCCTGCGAACCGGGATTGAAAACACTTAAAGAAGCTCTTCAGGGAGCCCACGTATTTATCGGCGTATCGATTGCGCACTGTGTAAGCAAAGAGGACATTCTGTCCATGGCTGAATATCCTGCGATTTTCGCGATGTCAAATCCGAATCCGGAAATATCCCCTGAAGATGTTGCCGCAGCAATAGGAGAAAAGCCATATATCATGGCAACAGGACGATCTGATCATCCTAATCAGATTAACAACGTCCTGGGATTTCCCTTTCTCTTCCGCGGAGCACTTGATGTCCAGGCCACCACCATAAATACCGAAATGAAAGTTGCCGCTTCGCAAGCTCTGGCTGAAATGGCCCGCAAAGAGGTGCCAGCGGATGTTCAGGAGCTGTATCCCGCTGAATGCCTCAATTTCGGTCCGCACTACATTATCCCCAAACCTTTTGACAGACGCCTGTTTGTCGATGTCTCCTATGCTGTGGCGGAGGCGGCGGTCAATTCAGGAGCCGCGCCAGCAGACACAGATCTTACGGCACTCAGAACATCTCTGAAAAAACGTAATATGAAAAGATAGCACAAGCGCAGATCTTTCAATAAACGCGGCGGGAAGGTGTAACGGAAAACGATCAGTCATCACCGAACAGTTCGTCTATCGCATCCCAAGCCTCCGGCTCATCTTTGCGGAGACGAACCAGTTGTTTGAAATGATAAACCAGCAAAGTTATATGTTTGCTCTTCAAATCCGTAAAATCACTGTTCTCCTCGAATCCCGCATCCATCATCTCTTCATCCGAAAGAGCTGCGACCCTCTCTATTTCAGAGACAACATCTTCCTTTGAAAAAGAGAGATAACCGGGTACGGACAGAATCAGTATGGGAGAGTAGCTTTGCCTTTCGAGTCTGTCACGTGTCTGCTGAACCACATCAGAATCAGATGTGTCATTTAGTTCACGCACCTCTTCAATAAATTTCATTACAGCTTCAGAAAGCTCATGTTTCGTCATTGTTGATCTCCTCATAACCGGATTAATTTTTTTCTTTATGCCAGCTTCACCTTTATAAAACGGAACTTCTATGAAAGCAATTTCTATCACCAAAAACACGAAAAAAAAGAAAACTTTCTTTATTACTCTGCCCTACAAAGCCTTGTTGACCGAAAATGCGACTGACAAGCTGGTTACCTGCCTGTGCGTTGCACACGGACAGGCGGCAGAAAGCAGCTTTAGCGTATAACACAATCCCGGTTTGTTTGCGGCCCTGCTCAGCGGGGCATCTTTGGTTGTTAATGAAATCCGTCTGGATTACACAAATGTAAAGTTGTTTTTTTTAGATTCATATCTGTAAGTAATTTTGATATTCTTTTTGTGGATGTCACAGAAAAAATATAAAACAATACGCAGGATGCTCCGCAGACCTTTTGAGTGGACTGGAATTTATCTGGCCTCTCTGATAATTCCGTGCCTCACGCTCAGGGGTTGTGATCGTCTGGCTGCATGTATTGCACATTTCGGAATGTTTTTAATGAAAAGGGATAAAGCGATAGCCAGCGCCAACCTCAAGGTGATATACGGAAACCACATCAGTCCTTACCGGGAAAAGGTTATTATATATCACTCTTTTCGTAATATGTCAGCTGTTCTTGTAAAGCTTTTCTGGATATCAAGGAAGAGCCGCAGACGCATTGAACAAATGAATATAATCGATACTCAGACAAAGGCGGTTTTGAAACCGACACGTCCGGCAATTTATCTCAGTGCTCATATCGGCAACTGGGAGATACTCTCCCAATGCTGTATCCTGCACGGGGTTCCTATCGTGAGCGTAGCAAAAAATATCGGCAGCACAGCCATGACCAGACGATTACGGAAAATCCGTTCCTGCATAGGTCAGAAAATTGTATCAACGGACGGAGCCCTTAAATATCTTGTAACCGCTCTGAAAAATAATTCTTCCCTGGGACTGCTGATCGACCAGCATACCTCGCTGAAGGCTGGCGGCACCTGGCTTAAGTTTTTCGGCATATCTGTAGATGTGTCCATATCGCCTGCGACACTGGCCCGCAAACTCAATCTGCCTATCATCGTGGCCTGGTCCCGCCCGCTGAAAAACGGACACTACAGAATTGAACACCTCAAAACATTCGAACCTGATCCGTTAATTGACGACCGAACACGCAGTCAGGAAATCATGAATCTGTTTGAAAAGGTAATACGACGCCACCCTTCATTCTGGACTCTGAACTACCGCCGCTGGCGGACAGTGCGACCGTCAGAGAACATATCGCGCTACCCTTTCTACGCCCGACCGGAAAAGACAGACCATGCGGCACGTTAGCCGTCGCCCGCCGACTCTGGTCGGGAAACAAGGTAATGATGCCAAGCGCCTTCACCGCATCACGCTCTCCGTGGTTCCGGAAACGTTTTCAGTTTTATTGGTGGAAACAGCCGAAACAGAAGGATGCATTGTCAGACTCACAGATGAAAATTTCGCAGAAACTATCGTTTCCGGTTTCTGGGATGAGACCGTCAGACCTACGACATTGCTTTTATGCATATCTGTTTCATGAGATGCGAACTGCTCCCACTTTTCGCCGTCAGAAGATGTATAAGCTGTATAGACCCTGCCGACACGTCTGATTTTGAGATATACAGGTAATTCAGCCGCATCTTTCCGGCATTTCAGCACCTCAGCGGTCCGGCCCTTACCCCGAGTCTGTAAAAAGAGATGCCCGCTCCCGAGAAAACCGAAAAGCAGCTCTGCGGTATTTTTCACATCCTGATTTTTGATCAGCATGCCGCCTATATCGTAATCATTATTTTGCGAAAGCTCTATCATTTTTGCGACAAAAGTGTAGTCACCCTTGCAGTCGTAACTGAAAAACCTATAATTCCTTTCTCCCAGCCACATGCCTTTCCCGGATGACTGAAGAAACAGGGTCTCACCGAACTGAACAGTACTGCCGCGTTTTGTGTAATCACCGAAAGTTCTGCTTTCCCAGACAGGAACCGAAACATTTTTCGCACGGGATTTATTTTCTCTGATGCTGACTGCCGTATTCCGGACAGCCTCACCCAGATCATCACGCATCCAGTGCCACGTTTCAGAAAAAGAACGCAGTTTGAATGCCACAGTCAGTTCAACCGCCACAACAAACAGTAGAAACGGAAGAAGAAATTTTCTCGCTTTGAAGGTTTGAACATGCGCCTCAGAACTGACCGCAGTTGCAGCAGGGCGCTTCATTTTAGCAGGAGGCGGTCCAACCACCTGTTCAGGTTCAGGCTCATCTTCAGGTGCAGGTTCAGGTTCAGGTTCAGGCTGCGTGGAATTCAGGTTATTCAGCGCATCTCTGATATCTTCAACCAGAGATTCGCTGTTCTGGTAACGTTTTTCAGGAACAGTCTCCAGCATACGCATTATTATAGAACAGGTCTTTTCCGAGACATGCGGAGCAAATTCTTCAAGGGGCAGCGGATCATTTTTCAAGCGTGCTTTCAGGGTTTCTTCAGGTGTTTCACCGTCAAAGGGAAGCCTCCCGCAAAGCAGATAATACAGGGTTCCGCCAAGACTGTATATATCGGTGCAATGCGAATCCGGCTTACCCCTAAGAATCTCAGGCGCGAGATAATGCGGCGTTCCGACAAGATTTCCATGCCCGTCATGACGCATCATCCCCGAAAGACCGAAATCCACCAGTTTGGCATTTCCATCACGGTCAAGCACAATATTGGCTGGCTTTATATCGCCATGCACCAGTCCTTCCTTATGCAGAGCGGACAGGCCGTCAGAAATATCCAGAGCCATACGCAGAGCTTCTTCCTCTTTTAGCGGCCCGTACCGCTTAAGCTTTGCATTAAAATCAAGGCCTGAAACAAGCTCCATAACCAGATAAGGATGCCCGTTGGAAAAATTCAGTGCATATACCTGCGCTACATTCGGATGATTCAACCTTCCTGCCGCACGGGCCTCTTTACGCAGCCGCTCACGCTGCGCAGGATCATCCGCAAGGCATCCCCGAACCACTTTAACGGCAACTTCGCGGTCAAGAGATTCATCATTTGCCCTGTAAATCGTCCCCATTTCCCCTTCACCGAGATGAGCATGAAGAATAAAATTATCCACTTTGCCGGGAACCATTAACTGCGCTCCGCAATGCGGACATTCAAAGGAACTTAAAGGCGGAGCATCGCCAAAAGGCACGAACTCACTGCACAGGGGACAACGTCTTTTCGGAACAGTTGTCAGATCAAGGCCCGTTTTACGGTTTTCTAAAGCATCTCCGGAAACTGTTTTTTCAGGACTAACAACCCGAAGAACAGGTTTGTGTGTATCTTTCTTCACAATTAAATCGTAACTCTGACAGGATTGAACAGCAGATGAATATAATTAAAAAGCATTAACTGTGCCACGCTTTAAGGGAAATCGAACAGTAGCTGGATGCAAGAGCAACCCGCATCGATACGCAGAGACTGCCTGCCGAAGTAAATGTATTCGATATAATCGGCTGATACTTATAATTGTTATATTATGCTGATACCGCCCGCACGAAAACGGAAAGCCGCTGTCACCGACAGTCTGTCAGGCGAGTGCCGGAAGACCGGCAGCGGCGACAGCCTGACCGTGACGTTTCAGTTTTTCATCCGGCATGGATATTTTGACTGTCGCGGCCAAATGCGGGAATTCTTTTTCCAGCACCTCTTCAGCCGTACTGACAATGAGATCACCGCCGGAACCTGAAGTAACGCGTCCGAGAAGCAGCAGGTGTTTCATATCGTAAAAATCCGCATACCAGGCAATTGAATATCCGCAGTAAACACCTATAGTCCTGTAGATTCGTGCAGCCCGACGGTCACCTTGCGCCATCAGTTCCTGCACTTTTTTAAGTTGTTCAGGAAGAGACATTCCATCGGGAACATCTATACCCGCATGAGGAATAAGACGGGCTACAGCCTGCTGCGAAAAGTACTGCACACCGCAACCTGCATGACCGGACCACTCATCAACAGGCGCATCATCACAATAATCCACCGGCGCAAAAGCCAGTTCATTCAGCCAGGAAGTTATACTGCCTGCAGCATCACAGTAGCCCCCGGCCTGACTTGTTCCCATGGCGACACCCAGTACAGGACTGTCATTCAGCGCCATAGCCCCGGCAAGGGCTGTAACCTCACCATCATTGATAACAACAAAGGGCAGGCCTTCATATTGCCGCCTGATCCGTTTGAAAACTGGCCGGACATGATCTTCATAAAGTTCCGGAGGAACACCGCGAAACAGAGAAGCCACACGCGGTTCATTGTCCACATATATCCCCGCAGCGCTTCCCCCGATAGCATCCACCCGGGGAAGATGTTCGGCGGCCCTTTTCAGGGAATCAGCAATTCCCTCATAGTGATACTCAGGATTCTGCTCGAAATACGGATCCCATTCTATTTCTTCGGAAAATACAACTTTTCCATCCACTACAGCAGCACACTTGCGATCACTGCCGCCGAGATCAAATCCTATCCTGCACCCTTCCATATGCCTGCCGAGAGGAAGCGCACTTTCAGTGGCAGACGGAATTTCATCCGGTTCACAGACAACAATCTTCATAGGTTCCAGAAAAAAACGAGTCATCATATCCCGGGTGAATGCGGACTTTCCTGCTTCTGAATAGTCTCCGGCCAGGGCCTCACCGATTTCAGGAGCACCGGACACATACACACGTGTACCGCCTTTCTGCCAGAGAAGAAAACTGAGAACACCGGCCGCCGCCTTGTACGAAAGCGGAAATTTCTCATGTGATTCAGGCAATACCTTCATACGGTGTATAAAGACAGTTCCATCAGAACGTTCCAGCGCCATTGACAGAACACGGGATGCAGGCGATGCATCACACAATGCCTGATAGCTGCGGTGCCATATCGCGGGAGGCAGAAAATCAGGAGACAACTCAGCAGGAACTTTCAGAGGAGGTATATCAATCATAGTCTTTTAATTCCGGTTAAGAGATCGGCATGCATTTACCGAAGCCCTTGCTTGCTACTGTCAGCCCTGAATAAAGGGCATACAACATAACATCCGACATTAAATTATCAAAGATGCGGCTGAATTTCAAGAAGCTGTGCGCAGCATTTCTGAAAAAATCTGTCAGTGATCAAAGACAATGAAAAAAAGTTCGCCGGCACGCACCGGCAGAGTCAAGATACACCGATCCGGTGCTGTCTCCCTGAAATCTGGAATTTTAATGACTTTCCCGTCCTCCGGCTGCCAGCGCGTAACCTGCCTGACCCCCCCGGTTCTGAAAATCATATCCGCCGTACAGCTGACATCACTTTCATTTTTTATCAGAAACAGGTCCGAAGAAAAGCCCTTGCGCCGCGTAAACCTCAGTTTCAGGTTTTTCTCCGTTGATTTCCAACTGAAATCAGGCACAAGAGTTTCTATATCTGAAGGCGACAGAACTCTGACCTCCGAGTTCACAAACTCATTTACCAGAGACTTATTCCTCGTCATTGCATCATCGCTGAAAACTATAACAGAGCTTTTTCTGCCTGAGGGAAACATGATTTTCCCATCCTGTATTTCAGCATCCTTCAACATGCGTAGCGTTACAGAATCAAAGATAAAACGGTTTAACGATGGCGGCACTGATTCTGATACGAGAAATATGCCGTCCGCCGGTTCAGAATTCTGCAGAAGCATTGAGCAGCGATTAACATAAGCACACAAGGCCCGCAAGGACGCAAAACATGTGTGTTCAAATGAATGACCGTCTGTTTTTCCGCCGAAAATAATACGAATCGCCCCGTCAACAAAAAGAGAATCAATCACGGCACGCAGCTCTGAATCATCCATATACAACAGACCGGTCAAAGGCGAGGAGCTATAAATATTAACTCCCCCGGGCATACGGCGGTTGAGAATCCGCTGAAAGGTGTTTGTTGAACCTACGGCAACAGGATACTGAAAAAACATGCCCAGCTCCTCCGGCGGCAGAGGGGTGGCATTCACTGAAATAGCGGCTTTCAGTCCCGCTTCATGCACCAAAGGCTGCACATTATCGGCAAAGTTCTCCCTCCACAGACGCCGCAGACTGCGTTCATAACGCATGCGCGCATTTTTAGTAGAAACATCATCTGCTTCCGCACTGAAAAGCAGTGCGGGCAAATGAGAAGCCGGATCAGATCCTGTATTTCTCTCAAACCACCCCGGCAGATTTTTCGCCCATACCATCAGAGGATTCGAAACGGAGGGAAACCGCACAATGTCAAAAACATTTCCATAGTTATTCCTAAGTCTCAGCTGCGCATTTAAAAGAAAGCTGTTGACAGTTCTTTTAAACTCTTTTTCGTCCAGATAATTCACTGCGATCGGATCAGCAGGAACCCTTTTAATAACAAATTGACGGCAGGATTTTCCCGGAGAAGGCTCTTTGAATCCTTGAACATGAACACGGGCAACATTATTACTGAAAGAAAGAGGCATAAAAAAACGGGCAATCAGATGCTCGTTTTCCCGGACAAAGGCCTGGGTGCTGGTGCGGCTGTCGCAATTACCGGCTTCTACGATCCGGTTAGTCCAGAGAATATTATAAAGAATATCCGGATGTTCGTTCTGCGGAAAAAAATCACACGCGAGTTTCATTGAATGTTTTCGGCAGATATCGGCAACAGCTGTTATATTTTTCCATGAATTACTGCCCGTCGGAACAGACGTAAGAAACAATCCGCCTAAACCGCACTTTTTCACTCGGGCTATTTCTCTATCAAGAGAGGATGAATCGTCAGGAAGAGAATCCCATCGAACTTCAAGCCGGGGTGAGTACACCCCCGGCACAGCGGAAACAAAATCCGAAGATGAAACCCCGGCAAACGAAAATTCAGCCGCTGAAAAAATAACAAGAAGCAGAAAACCCGCAAAAGGAACAGCCTTGCGATCTGATAATCTGATAATCCTGTCAACTGTCAGATAAAAAATCATAAGAATCCGGAACTTACAGAGACAAATGGCTTATCATCTCACATCAAGATGACGGCATCCTCTGAAAATACATTTCACAGCCAGTCGAAAAACGTCAAAAAGCATCCTGCCTCCACTGGAAAAAACATGGACAGTCGAATGCCCGCTGTAATCCCAGTGCACAGGGATCTCTACAACCCTGTAACCCGAAGCCCTGGCCCGGGCAATAAGTTCAACATCAAAGGCAAAAGCACGGATACGCATTTTTTCAAAAATTTTCTTTGCCGGTTCCGCTTTGAAAAGCTTGAAGCCGCATTGGGTATCATAAATGCCGTGAACTCCGGACAGCCGCACAAGATCATTGAACACGCGGCTGAGAATACGTCGCAGCAGAGGCGGAGGCGCACCGATATCAGATCCGGAAACGGCACGGGAACCACAGGCTATGTCAGCCCCTTCCTGTATGCCTTTCAGCAACTTGCAGTAATCATGCAGGGGTGTGGAAAGATCAGTGTCAGACATAAGGATCAGATCACCTCTGGCTTCCAACACCCCTCTTTTCACGGCATAACCCTTGCCCTGGTTAACCGCATAGGAAATATACCGGACAGACTGTTCCGGATGACTGCTGACATACTCCTTCAATACATCCTCACAGTGATCCGGTGAACCGTCATTTACAAAGACAGCCTCGGCATCCCCTGCAAATTCCCCGATAAACTCAGCCACTTTTTTCAAGGTGTCAGGCAGCCGGTCAGCCTCCTTATAAACCGGCAGTACTATAGTCAGATCATATCGTTTCATCAGGTATTGAAATGTATACAGACAGTTTTAAAATTCATAATTATTCTTCGCCGCATAAAAACAATGCTTCTGCTTCTATTTGATTCAATGCCTACAGTATAACACCACTCTGTAATCTTTACATGGAAAAATTAAAGACAGCCATTCTGAAGAGTGCATCTGCGATTATGTTGCGCACAACATAATCGCAGATGCGCTCCATATAATTGCCCGCTTATATCCCACACTTGCCAATCTGACATTTTTCTGCTAATGTCTGACGAAATTTACAGGCCAGTAGCTCAGTTGGACAGAGTGACGGATTCCTAATCCGTAGGTCGCGGGTTCGAGCCCCGCCTGGCCTACCAATTTTTATAAGGGAATAGAAATAATATATAAATTCCCTATGCGGAAAAACCGCAAACCGGAAACGCCGGATTTGTATTTCCACGCAGCAAAATTCGGGAGTCTGTGGTATGCCGAAAATAGAACCGTTTGAAAAATACAGAGACGCTTATGATGAATGGTTCGACCGGAACCGTGATCTGTATGAAGCTGAACTGAAGACAATTCGTCTGTTAATGGCTGAATCCGACTCATCCCCGGGTCTGGAAGTGGGTGTCGGAACGGGAAAATTCGCAGTTCCGCTGGGAATAAAAAATGGTGTTGAACCATCGGAACAGATGGCCGCCAAGGCCGAAGAGCGTGGTATCACAGTTCATTCCGGCATAGCCGAAAAACTGCCTTTCCCTGATGCCACCTTTAAATTTGTGCTTATGGTTACCACTATCTGTTTTGTGGATGACATCACCGCATCTTTCAAGGAGGCTTTCAGGGTCTTGCAACCGTATGGTTACATAATTATAGGATTTGTGGACAAAGGGAGTGAATTGGGGCAGCTTTACCGGAAAAACAGAAAAAAAAGCAGGTTTTATGGAAACGCCACATTCTACACCGTTAATGATGTGCTTGGACATCTGAAGAATGCGGGGTTCCATACGGACAGAATAAAACAGACCCTCATTCCCGGCGAAGCCCCGGAAACGATTCTCGATGGTTCAGGCAGCGGTGCATTTGTAGCCGTAAAAGGCACTAAACCCGCAGTATCAGTCTGACCTGCAGACTGCCGCATTTTTCCGGTTCCGAAAACAGGTTTTCCGGTTTTCAGCATTTAATTATGTCGTAACAGACAGACAAAAAAAACCCGGCCACTTATGCGGACGGGTTTTTTCGTCTTATTCCGGAAACAGTAATCAGCCTTCGAATTTTCCGGGCTCGATCAGATCGCCATACTTCTCTTTGGCGGCCTGAATTCTTGCAATGGTTGCATCCCAGTATTCAAAGATCTCCTGAGGTGTGTTTGCATCCATCTTTTTATAGAACGCCTTGGTTCTCTCAATCTTTTCTATCCACTTAGTGCAGCGGAATGTGAAAAGATATGTGTAGGTCTCCTCAGCGAAATCCTCATCAAGATACTTCTTGAAAAGAACTTTCAGATCTTCGTACAAAGGAATCTTGCCGGTCGGTGTTGCAACAGCCTCGTACTCGTTATGAATGCGGCCTTCAGCCCAGTGCAGCCACACGCGTTTAGCCAGCTTGCTTGTAACAAAATTACCGTCTGCTCCACGCATGAAGTAGTTGTTGCTGAAGATTTTCGGTGTTTTATCAACACCTTCACCAAACTTGATATTGTTCATGGTGTACTCACCCAGAGGATAAGACACGAAATCCATGTTAGCCATCGGGCTGGGCTTACGAACACCCTCGGCCCCGAGTGTAGCACTGGTGGTTTCCGACTCCAGAGTGGCTGCTTTCAGCAGAATGCCGTCTCTCCAGTTGGGTGACTCTTCCACGGGCACTGTGGTGTCGCTGTCGCGTCCACCGTAAAGAATACCCTGCACCTTAACGCCATCTTTGGCTTCAAAACCTTCTTTATCAATATTGGCGAGGTAATCAAGACGCATTGTGTAACGCGCATTACCATGGGCAATATCTATTTCGTTACCGTCAGCATCCTTTTTGCCTTTCTTCCATTCACCGGAATGGTTAAGTCCCTCAGCCGGCGGCTCGACACCCATACCCAGCCAGTAAGGCTTGCCATCAGGCCCTTTGAGTATGTTGGAGAAGATAACTTCCTGGTTCTTCATCAGATTTTCGAAAATCAGAGGATCGTCCTTGGAATTCACGTCCTTAATGATACCGAACATACCGAACTCAACGTTCACCGCACGGAAATCTCCATTGATATTACGGAAATAAGCGATATCGTCACCGACAATCTGCTCACCGGGAATCATGGCGGTGGATGTCTTGCCGCAGGCGGAAGGATAGGCACCGCAGAAATATGTCTTGCGGTTTTTCTCCTCATCAAGAGCAGCCATAACAAACATGTGCTCGCAGAGCCATCCGTTTTTACCGGACTCATTGATGGCCAGACGCATAGAGTGTTTTTTAAGGCCGATTGAATTACCGGCATACTGGTCATTCATGGAATAAACAATGTTGTTCTGAGTATCCATATAAATACGACGCTTGTCCAAGTTCACCGTACAGCAGCGCTCATCAATCTCACCCGCTGAATGAACAAAACGGTAGAAATGATCTTTCTCGCTCTCAGGCATCTTCTGGAAATGATTATAAGCCGTGCGATAAAGAATCTGTTCCGAATGCGCAACATACCAGCTATCCGTCATCTGAATACAGGGGATAGTGAAAGGACTTTCCGTAGGACCTTCAGAGAAAAACAGAACAACGATATCCTTGCCTTTCATGATACCCTTGGAAATATCCATGATTTCGGCGAGGCCCTCTTCATACTCAACAGAATTAAGAGACTGCATGCGCTCCAGATTCTCTTTATATACCATAAACTTGGTATTAACCTTATCACGGGCCTGGTCGCCGTAGCCATCCCAGTGAATAGTCTGTTTCGACAGAGCCATAGGATGTTCTTCACCTTTGGCTAAAGCCTGATCACGAACATACTGTTTGTCTTCTTCGCTGTCATCGCATACATATATGGATGCGGGATCACAGTGTTCAGCGAAAGTACCGATAAATTCCATTACTTTAGGATTTTTAAGAGCTTCAAGTTTACTGTAGCTCCCCTCACTCATTTTATTTTTTAAGATGGTTTCAAATGCGTTACTCATAATCACTCCACGCAATCTTTTGATAATTTGAAAAAAATGCCATTCCTGAACCTCAAGAATAGCTAACGGGAATTACATACATCAGAGTACACCGGTGTATTTTTATGACATGATGTCGCCTGATTGGCAGAAACTTTTACCATAAAGCCGGTTACACGGTCAAGCAAGGAATAATGGAATACAGATGACCGGGCACATCTGCGAATTGGTGTAAATCGTCAAATTTACGGCAATTTGCATCATACATCTTCCGAGGTCAAGGACCTCGGCTACAGTTCTAAACCAGCGGAGCCGCCTGTCTGCCGACAGGCAGGGAA
>JAWOEI010000021.1:0-8025 GCA_046482825.1 Kiritimatiellia bacterium | reverse complement strand
TCTATCGCACCAACGCTGTAAAGGAGGCCTTATGCCCTACCGTGACACCTGGGCCACATGCAAACAATGTGGAAAGCAGTTCATCTTCACCGTCGAGGAGCAACGACGACTGGATAAGATGGGTTTGGAGGTCGAGCCCACGCTCTGTCCAGATTGCCAAGAAGGGAAGGTGGCGGAGGCCGTCAAGCCGGAGACAGGCAAGCAGCAGGGGATCGTCAAGTGGTACGAACCGAAGAAGCGCTACGGCTTCATCACCATGCGGAGTGGGAACGACATCTTCTTCCACCGCAATGCGATTGTAGCGGGGGATGAGGGGGACTTCACGGAAGGCGCGACGGTGACGTTTGAGGTCACCGAGTCCGATAAGGGACCGGAGGCAGCAGACGTCGCACTAGTGGAATAGGCGTACGCGACGATGGCGACAGGTCCTGGGGAAAGAGAAGGAGCAGACAGGACCGAGACCGGTCCTACCTGCTCCTCTGATTGTCCGAGCGGCCTTACTTCCTCTTGACCTCGATAGGGAAGCGCAAAATGATTCAACCGGAGCCTTTAAATTGGATACTGACTACATCTATTTTGAAAGAGATGCACGAAATTACGCGCCCTATACCCTGGAAGAAGGTAGCGTAAGTGACATCCGGTTCTGGAATCGCGCACTGAGCAATGATGAAGTGGCTGGTCTAGCGGCTTCTAACGCTGTTCCCGTAGAAGGATTGATTGGCGAATATGATACGCACTTCACAAACAATCTGCATTTAGCTGGTGGTTTTTCCGGGGAACAATTCCTGCGGTCTTTTTCATCCAATTCCAATTTCCTGTCTCTGTCCTTCAGCGGTTTACCGAAACACAATAATATAGGTCTCGGGATGTTGCTTGCCCAACTTGATGATCTTGAACCTTCGCAGGGAACAGATCATTTCAAGATCTGTATTGATGGCAATGAGATTTTACGCGTTGGCCTTGGTTACGGTCAGGAAAATGAACCAACAGTGAACACCTTCGAACTTTTCGGTATCGCAACAGACGTAGATATTTTTGAAAATCTTTTGACTCTAGGCGGTGCGGATTTCTTCTTCTGCGGCACAGCGGATTTGTGGGATCATGTTTATGACCTATCTCAACTGACGGCCTTGCAGAAAATTCCCCATACCGACAGCACGCTGCATCTCGACATTGTCGGAATTCACGATTCCACAGGAGATGATGAAAGTTTTGGAATAGATAAGATAGAACTCAACGTGATTTCACCTCCGGGCACGGTCATACTGATCAAATAAGGCATAACAAGCAAAAAGGTCGTATCATTTTAACGTGATAATTCAATTTAACGAGTGCCGGAGAATACATTCCTCCGACGCAAAACATCTTAACCATGAAAAAACAAATACTGATTTCCACCGTCATTTTCTCCGCCCTTTTAACCCATGCCGCAAAGAAGATGCCGCTGGTGCTGGATACCAATGCTATCAAGCGGGTGGCAGCCATGCTGCCAGCAAATCCCGGATCTGTCGGCGATCCGATAACAAAACGCGACCGATGGGATCAGCTCCGGGATCATAAAGCCTTCGCAGAAGTTATTCCGAAAGCGGAAAAGATGTTGAACCGAAGCATCCCTGAAAAAACGAAATCGCTTTATCTGGATTTTTCCAGAACAGGTAACCGCAGCCGCTGGCAGAAAGTTGACAATCAGTGGTACCGCCGCATGAAAACTCTTTTCTTTGCCGAATGCCTGGAGAACAAAGGACGTTTTATTCCTGCTCTTGAAGAGATTCTGAATGCTTATTGCAACGAACGTACATGGGTAATGCCGGCTCACGACAGGAAACTTGAAACCTGGAACGGCAAAAGGCCCTATGCAGATCTGAAAGCCTGTGACATAGGCATGAGCCTAGCAGCGATCCGCCATATAATGGGCAACAGACTGACCCCGGAACTGCGCAGACGCATAAAAGACGAAGTGATCCGCCGTAATCTTGCGCCCTACAAAGCGCAGATCACAGGTGACACCCCTATCACATGGTGGTGGATCACATGCACAAACAACTGGAACCCTGTCTGTCTTGCGGGCATAACTGAAGCAGCGCTGGCGCTTATCGATGATCCCGCAGAACGCGCATTTTATGTGGTGGCGGCGGCCGCGTACTCCGGATTTTTTCTGAAGGGATTCACTCCGGACGGATATTGCAGTGAAGGCATAGCTTACTGGAGTTACGGTTACGGACTCTATGTGCTGCTGACGGAAATCGTTTACGATGCGACTGATGGCGGGGTTGATTTACTTAAAGCCGAAGGGGCTGAAGCAGCAGCGAGATTTGCAGGGGTGATTGAAATCCAGAACCACATCTACCCGGCATTTGCCGACTGCTCCCTGAAGAGCAGGCCATTGCCCTGCCTCTTGTATTATCTCAACCGTCGCTATGGTTTCGGATTTTCCGAATGGGACAATTTTGACCCCACAAAATCGACCGGGAAACTATGTATAGCGCTCCTTTTCTCCTTTACCACTTCCGCCGACAAATGTACACCGGCCGAGCCGAATGGTCCGCGCCTGGGAAAACGCACATGGTTCCCGGATGCCGGAGTACTTATCTGTCGTCCTGGTAATAACACCCGCACTGAACTCGCCGCCGCGATCAAAGGCGGTCACAATGCGGAACACCACAACCATAACGACGTCGGAACTTATATAGTGCTCAACAACAGGGAGGCGCTGCTGGTAGATCCCGGCCGTGAGAAATATACCCGCCGCACCTTCAGTTCAAAACGCTATGACAGCAAAATTCTGAATTCATTCGGCCATCCAGTACCGGTTGTCGCTGGCAAGCTCCAGAGCAATGGCCGCAAAAGTCGGGGAGAGGTTATCAGTAAGAATTTTTCAGACGATGAAGACAGATTCACCATCGAAATGAAATCCGCCTACAAAGTTCCTGAACTGAAGTCTCTCCGGCGGACATTTGTTTATTCCCGGAAAAACGGCGGCAGCTTCTCGGTTTCCGACAGAGTGATATTTGATTCCCCTCAAAGTTTCAAGACTGCCCTGATAACAATCGTCAACTGGAAACAGAAAGACAAAAACACCTTCTTTTTCCGCGATTTCGACTACGGTGTATGCGTTACTATAGATACAGAAGGCAAAGATTTTGTAACGGAACCGGTGGAAATTGATGAGGATGTCCCCAGAAAACCTACCCGTCTAGGCATACGCCTGACAGAACCTGTCACAGAAGCACTCGTAACTGTAACAATTACCCCGGATAATTTTCAAAAAACCGAAAAGGGAGAACTACTCTTCAACGGCGACTTTGAACTGAATGATCTCGGCTGGAGCTTTAAGAACAACATGGGAAAGATAGAAGAGCTCCCTTCTTCAGCAGGCGGCCACTCATTGCGCATCAGCGATAGCTCAAAGACAAGCGGTTCAAACATCACCTCTTCACGCATTGATATTCTTCCCGGTTCAAAGCTGTCTGTTTCAGGGCTGCACCTGCCTATCAAAGGCGCAGGAATCGGCTTGTATGTCAAATATTATGATGAAAACCGGAAGATCCTGAATAAAACCAACAACCGGGGACACACATCACCTCTTCTGGTTATGGATGCCGCCGAAACGGATTCATGGCGTAGTTTCACAAAGGATTTCACCCCTCCTGAAGGCACAAATCACATCAGACTCTGGATACACAGCATGAACAGCTCAATTGTTGAAGGTCTGATTGATGAATTGAAAGTGAGCGTATGCGGGAAGGCGCGTATGTGAAAAACCGGTGTATTTTTTGCTTTTTGCGGCAAATATTTACGATGTCGCGGTTAAGATATTCTCACCCTTCTTCACATTTCATGCAAATATCTGTGCTTCGAAAACCATGAACGAAGCGTCCTCCTTCCAGGCATCAGGCGGAAGTCCGGCTTTCACTGAAAGATGCGAAAGCATCTCATCGCGTTCCCAGCCCTGCTCGGACGCCACCTGCGGCAGAAATACCGCATTAAGGCCGTGCTTGCTGAGCACCACCCCATGCTTTCCGACCTCGATGCGGTCCGGACTCTCCACAGGTTGCGGTTTCAAAAGAACAGAAACCTCTATCTCCAACCCGTACAGTTCCTCTTTACTGAGAGAATTGAAACGAGGATCATTAAAAGCCGCATTGCACGCATGTTCACGGATGACCTTCCATATTTCCCGCGAAGGAAAAATCTCACCAATGCAGCCACGCAGATGTCCATTACGTTTCAGTGTGACAAATCCGCCGCGACGTGCAATCATCTCTGCTTTACACGTCTTCGGATGTTCAGCCAGAAACCCGGGATTCATTTCACCTGTTTGCAGAGCCTTCTCTATCACACTTCGCGCCAGATCAAGCAGAACTCTCCCTGCATTATCTGAAAGTCTTTCGTTATCACCTATAGCCTGTTCAACCTTTACAGGCGCACTCCAGCGGCCTGTGACCAATGCCCCGATATAACTCACGGAGTTTCTGCCGTCTTCCTGAAGCTGTCCGGAAGTCCCATGGGCTGTTGTCTGCTGCACTCTGGCATTTTCAGGCATCATGGCGAGAAGCAGAGCCAACGGATCACGTCCGCATACTGTCGCCCCGGATTCATTGATTTTTTTAATAAAGCCTTCAACATCCTTGCGGACAAAAAGTTCAAATATGCCATTATCCAGCATTTCGATGTTTTGTCGCACTTCATGGCCAGCAGGAACAAACCCGTAGCTTTCACCCTGACGGGTAAAATCGGAACTGACAACCAGAAGAGTTTTATCATCAAACAAGGCACGAAGTTTAGCGGCATCCTCAATTATGGTATTTGAATCAAACTGACCGCATACCATACAGACAACGGGCAGATGCGCTGGCAGACATACCTGAATGAGAGGAAGCTGAATCTGATCGCTGTGTTCACTCACATGAGCGGCTGGCTCTGTCGTCACAAAAGGCAGTTTCCTGATTTTTTTTATAAAATCCAGATCAGCGTTAATCAAACCTAAAGGAGTTTTGTAATGAGTTGCGTCTGGTATGCTGATCTTATTTTTCAGCCCGCAGTAATGGCTTGGTCCTATAACCAGCACACGATCATACCCGCGAGCATCAATTCTCTGATATACTCCTGCCGCGACAACTCCTGAATAACGATAAGCTGCGTGAGGCACTACTGCGGCGCATATATGTTTTCGCCGCACAACCATCATATCTTTACGCAGGTCTTCAATTTCTCTTCGTAAAGACCCCTCATGACCGGAGTACCACTGTCCCGCGACCGGAGACACCATTACTCTGTTCTTAATCATTTTCATCACTCCGCTTGACCAACAGACTTACTATACGACGTACTTTCGTCACATCATAGTCATTCACAGCCTGTTGAAGCAAGTCAACTATCTCCTTGATTTCATAAGCGTTGTTATCTTTCATCCACCGGTTGAGATCCTTGATCAAAGTTCGGGCTGACTTCACATGCAGGCCTGTCATCATATTCGCGAAACAGTCCCCGAAAGTGCTGTGAATTCCGTCTATCACCTCGCCGGGAATTGTTGACATATCAATCGATTCATCAGTTTCATCAGCTTCAACGTGCTCGCCGGGCAGAACTTTTTTTATTGATCTGTAACTGGACAAACCGGTTGCCGCCTCAATTTCGTTGAAAACGGCAATAAAGCTGCTGCCGCGGCCTTCCTTACTCTTCACTGTCAGAGTTCCTCCCATGAGCTGCACTAAATTACGGCATATTGCAAGACCGAGTCCTGTTCCATCCACATAATTCCTGTGATTTCTCGCGGCCTGCTCAAAGGGATTGAATATCCTTTCACAATCCTCTTCGCGTATTCCCATACCGGTATCAGTTACAGAAATAACCAGTCGATACAAACTTGATGCATCAGTCTCCGGTCTAAAACTTTCCAGCGGCTTCGCTGATACATCAACAGTAATTCCGCCTTCATTTGTAAATTTAACGGCATTCCCTATGAGATTCACAAGAACCTGCTGAATGCGTCTCGGATCCATATTGAACTTCGGCAGATGTACATCACAGTGTAAATCAAGGAAGAGGTTTCTGCTCTTAACTTTGAAATCAAACATTCCTTTTATCTCATGCAGAAGATCAAATAAATTCACAGGTTCAAACTTCAATTCCATCTTCGAAGATTCTATCTTGGCCAGATCCAGAAGATCATTTATGAGATACAGTAACATCTCGCCGGAATTTCTGATCGACTCCGCATACGATTTCAAGCGGCCGGGAATATCTGAATTCTGAAGCATTGAACTGAAACCGATAATCGCATTCAGAGGAGTGCGTATTTCATGACTCATCACCGCAAGAAAACGACCTTTGGCTTTATTGGCTTCATCTGCGGCCTCCATAGCCGCCCTAAGGGCATCTTCCTTCTTACGCATTTCACTGATATCAATAATAAATGCGCTCATAACTTTAGCCCGCCCCTGTCCGTCCCTTTCCAAAACATTGGTGCGCACTTCAAGACAGCGGTCAGGCACAAAGGAAAAAGAACACCGGAAACTGATTTCATCGGGATATCCTGTCCGGACAGAATCCATAAAATTATCAACTTCAATCGGATTTTCAACAACCATCAAATCCTGAAATTCCCTTATTGTGCGGGGAGATTTACGGGAAGCCTCTTCTTCAGGTGTGAGTCCACAGACAGACTGCCAGAAATTATCGCTCAGATAGAACTCATCAGTCTCAACATCCCACCGGCAGTAACCTGTACGGCTCTGCTGCAACGAGAACATAAGCCATTTTTGATTTATCTCAAACTCTTTCGAAATCTTCTCTACCTTGAGCTGAGAGCGCTTGAGAGAATCTATATCGAAGGCAACGCCGATCAGCGACTCGGAGGAATTCGCCTCACTGTAATTAACCTTCACCGCAACCGCCTGAAACCAGCGCCACTCCCCCTGCCTGTCCTTCATCCGGTATTCAGCGGGAGAAGCCGGCCTGTTTTCAGCAGGGAGGTTATTTTTGAAAGCGATCAGGTTCAGACGGTCATCAGGATGAATTTTTTCCATTAAATCGTTTAAATTGATATCCTGCTGCTTATATTCAGCAACAATTTTAGTGCTGGCGTTGATTATATTGATATTGTCTGTCTGGAGATTCCATTCCCACATGGCAATGCCGCTCATTTCCAGAATCATGTCCATCATATTCCGGACACGGGCGAGTTCGCATTTCCTTTTATATTCAGCGGTTTTATCCTCTATGATGAAACAACAGCGTTTTCTGATGGAACTCAGACTGAAAATCGAACCGCTGTACCGTTTTCCCCGGGGTGCATAAGAGAACTCTATCTGGCGGCTTTCACGTGTAGAAACAACATCTCTCACAAGGTCAAGCCATTCCGGTTCCACTCCATCAAAAAAATCCCTGGTAATACGCATACCGATAACATCGTCAACGTTTTTGCCAAGATGCCTTGCATAAACTTCATTACACCCGACTATTTCAATATCATAAATTTTTCCATGCTTCCCACTCAACGCTTTGCCGATAATTACCAGGCTTCCCGAATTTTCACAGATAGCTTTAAACCTGAGCTGAGATTTCAGCATTTCCCAGATAAGCAGAGCCACAGAGGATACAGCGGCAAAAACCAAACCGAGAAAAGTGTATATATAATGATATTCATCCATACGGCAAAAGACAAAAAATCCAGCAATCTGTCACAATGTCTGAATTATACGCCCTGAAGCTTTGCTTCACAAGCAACTAAAGCGAGTTTAACCCTCCTGGGACGCATCTGCGAATCAGTGCACGGAGGGGTTTCTCCTTCGTACCGCAAGCGGCACTACGGCGTGACATGCACGGACCCCGTCCTACAGTAAAAATGCATTAGTCGCTATAAAATCAACTCCTGTCGCAAAAAACAAGAAACTCAGGAGACCATTTGCATAAGTTGTTGATTGAAAGCAACTAAAGCAGCATTTAAAACAGTAGTTGCCTTCGCAGTTTTAACCACGAAAAACACGAAAAACACGAAAAATCAGATGGATTCCTTTTTCTCTT
>JAWOEI010000018.1:0-16951 GCA_046482825.1 Kiritimatiellia bacterium | reverse complement strand
ATTACCTATACCGTCCTTCCAGACACGTTCTTTCCATTGCGGAACAGGTTCAGCATCCATCAGCACACGCGGATACCCGTAAAGTGTTGTCGCCTGACAGGTTTTCTCTTCCACGGTCATACGGGAGAGCAGATCCTCAACACGTTGTTCAACAGGAAGCGAAGGATCTTCATAGGGATCCACTTTTCCGTTTTTATTGAAATCAATCGGTGCGGCAAAAATATCCGCAACGAATAATGTCAGGCAAACTGATAAAGCTGAAAATGCGATTTTTCCACTCATAATGTCTCCTTCAATTCTGCTGATGTCTCAGACCTGATTCTTTCTACAATAAGAAGTAAAAGAATAGCGACTAATACATAAAAATTACAGTTCCGTGGTGCGGGACCGGAGGTGGTTCACTGATACCGGACAAACTCACGTCATCAACATACCATCCCGTACTTGCTGTTTCGGCATCTGTACCGATTCGCCAGCGTAGTTGCACTGAATGTCCTGAATACATCTCTTTATCCGTCAATTCTATTACGGTTTTAATAAAGCCGCCGCTGGAACCGGACCACCCCTGCTGTCCACCGATTGGATTGCGGGAACCCAGACTGCCGGTGTTTCCGCCGATAGTGGCCTTGTAACCGTTCTGCAGAAATGTTGCACCAGATTCTGCAGACCCCACATCATACCACTCAATGCCATCCAGTGAAAGTTCCAGCACAGCTCCGTCATCGGACTCAAACGAGAAATCGTGCATGAACGAAATCTGCGCTGCCGCATCAAGAGCATTGGAGCTGACTGCAACAGGCGGGGAAACCAGGCATGTGTCAGATCTGGACTCCGATCCCACGAAAAACATCGACTGCGTGGGAGAAACCGAGCGGTCAGAAGTCAGCACCCACTGGTTCACTCCTTCATCTGTGGTCAGCGACCACCCCTTGGCAATAATGTTATTGGTTTCGAAATCCTCGATCCAGAGCTGTCCGGGAACAGCAAAGGCGTTATAAAGCCTGGCTATCTGCCCATCGGGATTCGTCACCTCCATATTCCACCAGCCCGCAGCCAGAGCGTCGGTATTGATCCGTGTCTGCAGCCTGTCGCCTTCGAACAGTGTATGAGAACCTGCTGCCGGTGTTTCTCCTGTCCGCAGCAGGCGTACTGCCGCTCCGGGCATGAAATAATCACCTGTGAGCGTAAAAAGAGTTTCCCCGCTTGCCGTGAGCGGGGTTGAATCCGTCAGAAGCGGAGCCCGCGCAATATTTCCGGAGCTGACGCCGCTCAGAACAAGAGAGAAGTTCTGAGCTCCCCCTGAGAGTGAACCGGCATAAGAGACGACAACACTGTATGTTCCAACCTGCCCGGGTGAAGCCACAGCAACCTGCTCGACATTATCGGTTGTATTGGAACCCTTCACTGCGGCATAGGCCAGTGAGGCATCGCTCCAGTCTCCGACAAAAGGCATGACCCAGGGTTCATAAACTGTCGTTCCGTCAGGAGCAGTTATGCGCAGATCGAGGTTGTTGACCAGACACGGATCACGCGAATCATGAGAGCTTGTCACCGTTCCGGCGGGATCTGTCCAGCAGAGAGTCGCCCGGATAGGAGAAACGCCATCCCACGTAAAAGGATACTCCACTGAAGTGCGTGTATCTGTCAGGCGGTCTTCTATCAGACCATAGGTTCCGGGATGATCATGATAATCCTGCAGCAGCTGCACCGCATCCGCGCCGTTGAGCAGTCCCCAGCCGAAGCGGTAATCAGGCCCGGTATTCCCCAGGTCGTCAGCGGTATGAATCAGCAGAGCTTTCAGCGAAGAAGACCGCATTGCCTGACCGGGAAAAAGCGTATCATACCACTGCACAATCTGACCGGCCGTGCCGGCCGCATTGGGGGATGCCATACTGGTGCCGGAGTAATATCTATACTCGGTATCGCTGATGGAGACAGATGAATACAGTTCATTTCCATTGGCCACAAGATCCGGCTTGATACGTCCGTCATCACTTGCGCCATAGGAAGAGAAAGAGGCCATTACCGCCATATCAGGCTCCCGGAGACCACCGGAAACCGCATCCGCAACAGCCCCGACACTCATGACATTTTTTGCCAGTGCCGTAAAGCTGACAGTATCATAACCGTTTTTATAAACTCCGTCACCGGGAGGATGGGAAGTGGAATCATATGAAACAACCTCACCGCCGGCAGAGAGAGAAACTTCGTCACCGTTGACAGGGTTTTCATTGCGGTCATTTCCGGCCGCCCAGAAAATCAGATAATAGGGCAGAGAATATGCCAGAGCGTCCACATCGCCGGTTTCAGCGGCATAGCGTCCGAAATTTGTTTCAACAGCACTCTCATCCTGGCCGCTTCCGTACCACACCCATTTCGGCGAACCTCCGTTATAAACCCAACCGGTATAATAGCCATAGCTGTGATTGGAAATATAGATTTTTCCGGCTTCGTCGGGATAAGAAGCGCCGCGGGATGTCATTTCACTGAGATCGCTGTTCCAGTCATAACTGTCAATGGCGACAGACGGCATCATGCCTTTTGCGCTGCTGACAACTCCGGCAGCGCCGACGGTGCCTCCGACGTGCGTCGCGTGATCCACAGGCGCAGCCCCATCCATAACATTAACTCTGCCGGAAAACTCCTGATGGGTCGAACGTACCGACCCGCCATCCCATATACCTGCCGTCCATCCGTTACCATCGGCATTGTATGGAGACATCCGCAAAATATCCGCCCCCGTGGAAATGGCGGCATTGGCATTCAGGGTTGTATGGTAGAGAGGAACTCCGTCAATGATATCGACCAGTTCAAAAATATGCCCGTCCTTCCGCTGACCGCGAATGGGCAGACCTGCAGCGCGGGCCTCCTGATGAGCGTTATTACGGCGCCGGATTTCAAAATCGCGGATTTCAGCCACAACAGAAGCTCTGTCCGCGGGGTGATGCAGAACGCCTTTCCCAGCAAGATATTCCGCCGGCATCGGCTGTCCGTAAAGAGAAATAGCTGAGATAAATAAAGCAGAGCTAAAAATTAAACCTGCAAGTTTTCCGCAAATCATATTTTCATTCAGAATCATCATATTTGACTGCCTCTTTTTTTATAATAAAGCACATCTGGCGCAATGGGAAGAGACATCAAATAATAAGCTACACATTCTAGTAATATTTATATCTGCTGAACAGCGAACCCTATATCTATGCCGGATTTCAGCATCATCAAGGTCTTTATATTGTCCTGAAGCTCGTTTATTCCGCAACAGATCCGGTTTCAAAGCGACATGCCGCAAACATCAGCAATCGCGCTCTTAATCCGCTCCGCTGTCGGCAAAACAAAGGACTCGACCTCTTTACCCGACGGTATCGGCATCGGCATCAGGTCAACTCTCTTAGCAGGGGCCTTCAGTATTTCCGGAGCAACACAGGAGAGAGACGATATGATTTCCGAGGAGATGGAGCACATCGGATACTCTTCACCGCAAACGACCATTCGTCCTGTTTTACGGACAGATGCGAGTATGCCATCACTGTCCAGTGGCGAAAGAGTTCTGATGTCAATGACTTCAACACTCACCCCTTCCGCTTCCAATTCTTCGGCAACGGATAAAGCAGCTCTGACCAGTCCTCCCCAGGTTATAATGGAGACATGCTCTCCCGACCTTGCCACGCGACATTTTCCAAACGGAATCATCTCTGATGCCTCAATCAGAACATCCGGATTGACACTATCGACAAATTCCGTTTCATTATACAGAAATTTATTTTCCATGAAAATTACAGGACGGGTGCATTGAAAAGCGGTTTTATACAGGCCGATAACATCCAGTGGAGTGGAGGGGGCCACCACATCAACACCCGGAATATGTGCAAACAGAGAACCCAAGGTCTGCGAATGACTCGGACCATACGCCCGACCTGCCCCGGAGGGAGTCCGGACAATCATAGAGACGTCATACTGTCCATCAAACATAAACTTGTATTTGGACGCATGATTCAGCATCTGATCAAACGCGAGAGTAATGAAATCCATGAACATGATCTCGACTACAGGGCGCAATCCGCACATAGCCATACCGGCGGCGGCACCGACAAAAGACGCCTCTGATATCGGTGTATCAATCACACGGCGGGCACCGAACTCATCCAGAAGTCCGCGGGTAACTCCGAACGCTCCTCCGTAAATACCGATGTCCTCACCCAGCAGAAGCGCATCGGGATCATTCCGCAGCAGATAGCGAAGACAGCCATTAACAGCCATGGTTCCGTTCAACGACATTTCGTTCATTGACGCCCCCCGTTCCCCTCACAGATATAACCGGCCTGTTCGGCATGCTCAAACAGTTCCTCTGCACTCAGAGATTTCTCCGCCAGAGCACTATCAACAACAGCATCAATCCGCGCCTTTATTTCACTTTTCCAGCTTTTCAACTCCGTCGCATCGGCATCTCCACCTGCAACCAGTTCTTCGGCTAAGCTCTTTAAAGAATCCTTTTTCTTAAACGCGGCCTCCTCTTCACGGGTTCTGTAAACGCGGGCGTCACTTTTGGAATGACCGAAAGTCCGGTATGTATTAATTATCAGAAAGTGCGGCCTGCACCGACTCCGCGTGTAATCGACAGCTTCAACAGCGGCTTCATAGACAGCTCCGGCATCAAGACCGTCTTCCACGACAACGGTCTTAATGCCATAAGCCTCACCGCGTTTTCTCAGGCCGTCACTCCCCGTCGCGGCATGTGAACTCAGAGGAGTGCTCATCGCATACAGATTGTTTTCACAGACAACCAAGAGCGGCACGGACCATAACGCGGCCATATTCATTGTTTCATGAAACACTCCCTGGTTTGTCGCGCCATCACCAATATACACCGCACAGATGTCATCACTGCCTTTAAACTTCTGGGCAAAGGCGGCGCCAAGGGCTGTGGGCATACCCCCGCAGGTAATGCCGTTCGTTCCGAGAAGACGGTGTTCTGAAGATGCCACATGCTGAGAGCCTCCCAAACCCCTGCAATATCCGGAAACACGTCCCAGCATCTCCGACATCAGACCCTGCGGTTCCAGCCCTTTGGCAAGCGCATGGCCATGGGAACGATGATTCCCCACAACATAATCACCTTTACGCAACGCCAAACCTGTAGCGGCTGCCGATGCCTCCTGCCCAATGCACAGATGTGTTGTGCCGTAAACCAGGCCTTTGGAGAAAAGAGAGTTAATCTTAGTCTCAAAACAACGGATCAACAGCATTGTTTTATACAAACGAATCCTATCCGCACCATTCATTATGCCGGCACTCTTCCTCTTTTATAAGCGGTTCATCTTCATCTCCGATAAACCCTATAACACTGCCCACGTGATGTTTGCCTGAACAGTGGATTATCTGCAGGATTTTACCATCGTCTTCGGCTTCAATCTCCATGGCGGATTTAATTGTTTCCACAACAACAATCGGGTCACCCATTTCAACCAAATCCCCTTCTGATACTAGCCACTCAAGGATTTCCGCTTCTTCGATATTAGCACCGAACTGAGGTATAATGATTTCATCAGCCATCAGTCGTCTCCTTAACTGTTTCTCTTTTTTTCAACCGCGACACCATCTTAGCCGGATTTCCGGTTACAACCGTATAGGGTTTAACATTCTGGTACACGACTGAATTGCAGGTCACAACCGCTCCTTCTCCAACAGTGACACCGGGAAGAATAACAGCATTGATTCCAATAAATGCATACTTGCAGATTTTGACATCTTTAACAACAAAAGGGAAATAATTATCAGCAAGATACTGACCAGCCTTCATATGTGCCATAACACAGGCCCCTGCTGTTATTCTTGCCTGGTCCTCAATAACAACCTTCTCCGGATAGGCTCCATCGATTCTCGCATGTCTGTCTATAAAGACATCCTTGCCGACCTTCACTCCGCGGAACCGATGAAACCACTCGGAAATCCCCGGAGGCATAATCTCTGACATCAAAAGAAACAACCAGGCCTTACAGGCATACTGTATGACAAAAAAGGGAAAGAACCCCAGGGGGATATTACGTTCCCGCATCAAAGCAACAACAGTTTTAATCATCACGTCCCTCTTCAGCTGTGCCATCGTTCATTCCTGACGCCACAACATAATCATCAAATATGCAGCTGATCCTGCAAAACTCCAGATCCGAGGTCAATCTTCTGAATTTATTCCACAGATTCCAGGTGTAGGGCAGATACAGGGGTTGTTTCAGCACATCACTCAATCGTGGATACTTTCTACGCCTGTCAGTGACAAACTGCCAGTCGTGGATAAAGGATACCGTGTTTCTGCCTTCGGCATTAAAGGCATTGTAAAGCTTCAAAAGCCGGCCGGTACTTAAAACAGCCGTAAACAACTCGGATCCGAAGGGGCATGTTTTCAACAGAGATCCAACCGTCATATGATGAGGATAAACCCTCTCCTGCGGGGCCGCACCGGTGGTGGTTACCGGAATTTCCAGGATCCCGTCCACCATACAGGGTTCACCTGTATAGACATTATTCGAGTACTTAAACCCCGCCTGTCTGAGCAGCTGATACCCTTCCCTGACAAAATAGATGGCAGGTGCCTGATAAAAAGCGGGCTTGTAACGTTCAATAAAAGCTTCGGAGCGCTCCAGCTCAGAGGCCAGAACATCCGCTGATCTTATAATGCGATGTGTATGCCCGTGATAACCGATCTCATGTCCATCTTCCGCTATCTTATCAATGAGCTCAGGATACCATTCGTAAAGCTCAGCAACGACGGCAAAGGTAAGTTTAAGTCCCGTTTCCCGGAGATAATCCAGAATCTTATTTGTCGATGTAAGAATATATCCGTCATCCAGCCGTTTACGCTCATCGGAACTGAGATCCTGAAACTGCGGATTATCCGGAAAAACGAAAGACTCGATATCTATTATATAAGCATTGCGTGTCATACAATCTCTTTCATCTTTTGAAATCCTGAAAATGTCCGATAAGCGAACGGAATCCGCGCCAGTAGAATTTGAGGTCGGCCTGGAGATCGCGTGTACTCACCAGACGGCGTATAACCGCCTCCGGTTGCATGAAACCCTTGTAAACCCGGCGCACGGCGTCCTTGGTGAACTCCTCAGGCACTTCACACTTCATTACCTGCATACGCATGTCGTAATTATCCCAGTCGCGGGTCAGCAGCAGATCGGCCTTATCCATCTCTTTGAAAAGCGGTGTGCCCGGATAGGGAATCATCATCGTGCACTGCAATGTATAGGCATGACCCCTGCGCAGAAGATCACGGGCCAGTTTGACAGTATTCTCAATCTCGGTCTCATGCTCCCACGGATGGCCGAGCATAATCGTGATATGCACATCCAACCCCGCCCGCGTCGCATTCTCAGCACCACTGACAATATCCTCCACCTTCAAACCTTTGTCAAGGCGGTCCAGGGTTGACTGATTGGCGGATTCGACACCGAAGAGCACCAGACGGAAACCGGCTTCACGCATCAGCACATAATCATCGTAGGTCAGATGACCAAAGCGCATATTGCAATCCATGCGTATTCGTTTATTATAACCGCGATTGATCATCTCGTGACAGAAAGTTTTCAACCAGGTTCCCACCGGCAGGCTGCCGGTGTCATCCATGATCTCTTTAATCCCGTACTTTTCTATCAGCTCGCCGATTTCGTCAACGCAGTCAATCGGATCACGCGTGCGGTAACTTGGATAAAGGGTTGTCCATGAGCAGAAAGTGCACTTGCCATGCCAGCAGTCGCGGCCTGCCATGATATAAGTGCCGGGGGTTTCGCGATAGTTGCCGTTTTTTTCAGCGTAGAGTTCCCAATGCGTAAGATCACGGTCTATCCAGGGCAGGGAATTCAGGTCGTGATCCAGTCTGAAGCTGCCGCTGTTCTTAACTTCGCCGTTCTCAGCACGCCAGTAGATGCCGGATTCGAGCAGACTTTCATCCAGTCTGCCTGATTCCATCGCCTTGATCAGATTGATAATCAGGAAATCATAATCGCCGCCGGTCAGAATATAATCCACCGGAGAGTTTTCAAAGCTCTCCTCGGGCATGGCCGTCACATGATCGCCCACCAGCACCACCGCAACATCAGGCATCGCCGCTTTCAGCTCTCTGATGTAAGCCCAATGCACCTTTACCACCGGTGTTTTGGTTTCCAGAATAACGAAATCCGGATTGAACTCCTTCAGCTTCCCGTCATATTCCGCCCGGCTCCACTCGAAAGCGATGCCGTCCAGCCAGCCGACCTCATGTCCTTCGCGTTTTAAAAGCGATGCCATCTGCGCCGGAACCACGGGATAGATATAAGTCGGACGTGAAAACCATTGAAACTGACGGTTCTGGGTGAGAAGGGGAACCCCCTTCTCTGTTTTAAACGGCGGATAAGCTATGGCTACTCTCACAGAAACTCCTTATACAAGCGCCGGGGCATATATCCCTCCCGCTGTGCACCTCTCGCTCCCGGCGAAAGGCAATACACCCGGAAAACCTGCGCGTACCCGGATCGGCGCCACTGTCGGGGAGATACGAAAATATTGCGTATATTAAAGCACATTTGTTGTCAGGTAACAATTCTTAGTTAATCGTTAAAATACGACAGATAATTATTTTAACAACCGGATAGACAATATTTGCTGATCGCAAAATTGACATACCGACCTTATATTGTTGCCTGGCGCAAATCAATTACGCAACCGCTCCTCAAAAAGGGTTTTTTGCGCTCAGCATAAATTACTAATTGTTTATATTTATACGCAAATCTTCTCTTAAAAACTTATTGTCAGGAATGAACTAAATTGCTATCTTTGTGTTGTTAAATATGAGAAACGTGTTTATTTTTTAATATGAACAATACATACAAAGTTTTATGGGTTGATGTTCTGTCCGAACTCGGTGGCGCACAGTTCAGCATGTTCGAAACATGCGCGAAGCTCAAAGAAAACGGCGTGACAGTGGAGACTGCACTGCCGCCCGGACCTTTGAGCGACAGATTCAGGAATGCAGGATTCACTGTATATCCCATATCCCCGATACGGGCATCGAAGAGGGGATTCTCATTTTTTACCACTGCGGCCAGACTGTTGCGTTCACCACATACTATCAGTCAGATCGTAAGAGTATGCGACCCGGATATTGTACATGCCAATTCTTTAGCGGCCTTTATAACCACTGCGCATGTACCGAAATCAATAGCGACAATCTGGCATGTGAGAGACGCACAGAAAGATCCCCTCTTGATCCGCAATTCCGTCCGCAGGGCCAATGCGATCATAACAGCATCCGAAACCATAGACACGGCTCTGACGGACATGGTATCGCGGCGGTACCGTGGCAAACTTCATCTGATTCGCAACGGCATTGATCCCGGAATTTTTACAGAAAAGAGAGACAGGGCACAACTCCGTTCCGAACTGGGACTGCCAGCGGAAGGACCTCTTATCGGCATGGTGGCTCATATAGTTCCATGGAAAAAACATGATGTGTTTATTGAAAGCGCCGCATTAATCAGAAAATCGCGGCCTGACGCACAGTTCGTGATTATCGGAAACGATCTCTTCAACGAAAACAAACGTTATGAAAAACAGCTGAAAGCTCTTGTGAACGAAAGAGAGCTGCAAGAATGTTTCCACTGGCTGAAAAACAGCTCATCTCCGGAAAAATTCATTCCCGCTCTGGACATGCTGATACACCCTCCCCGTCATGAACCTTTCGGACGCATTGTCTGCGAGGCTATGCTCTGCGGAATACCGGTTCTTACCGCCGACACCGGAGGACCTGCGGCTATCGTCACGCATCATCAGACGGGATGGCTTGTTGAAAACGGAACAGCGAAAAATTTTGCGGAAACCGCAATTGACCTCCTGAATAATCCCGGGCAATGCAAATCAATTACAGCAAAGGCTCGCAGACATATTCTGGAAAACTACACCACGGACCGTGTCTGCCGCGACCTGATGCATCTGTATTCTGATGTTCTGCGCAGGCTTTATGAAGATCTCAACTACACGCCGGATAAAGACTGATATTCAGGTGTCCCGCCTTCATCCCGCATCACGCATCCTGTCGCCCGTAAAGCCAATCCCACGCCTTATGGATGTCTTCGACAATTACATAGAGCGCAGGCACAAGCAGAAGGGTGATAAATGTGGCGAAAAGAATGCCGAAGCCCAATGATATCGCCATAGGTATCATAAAACGCGCCTGCCGGGAGGTCTCGAAAATCATGGGGGCCAATCCGAAAAACGTGGTAAGAGTTGTAAGAAGCACCGGACGAAACCTGCGCAGACCGGCATTGAGAATGGACTCTTTTATCGTACAACCGCGTTTCTGTTCGTTATTGGCAAAATCTACCAGCACAAGAGAATCGTTAACCACAACACCGGCCAAAGCGACAATTCCCATAAGGCTGATCATAGTGAGAGGATAGCCGAGCATCACATGGGCGAAAACCGCGCCTACCACACCGAAAGGAATGCATGTCATGATGATCAGGGGTTGCGTGTAACTCTGAAAAGGGATAGCCAGCAAAGCGTATATAACGAGCAGTGCTAAAAAGAATCCCTCGAAGAGAGCGGACAAGCCCTCCCGGATATCTTTCTGCTTCCCCCGGAACACCTGTGTCAAACCGGGATATTTCTGCTGCAGTTCAGGAAGAACATCCTGCAGTACAATGTTGAGTATCCGCTCTGACTCACTTTTCGGGCTGACGTTTGCAGTAACCGTAAGCAGCCGCCGTCCATCCAGCCGGTTGATGGAAGTATAAGCCCGGGTTCTTTCCAGAAACGCGACATCCCGCAAGGAAACATCCGTACCGGCGGGCGTACGTATCAACAGCTGGTCAAGATCATACATGGAACTTCTTTCCTCATCAGGCAGCTTCACCATCACTTTGATTTCATTGCGGCCGCGCTGCTGACGGAAAGCCTCCGCTCCGTAGAAGGACGAGCGGACCTGTCTGGCCACATCGGCAGCGGTTAACCCGAGAGCAAGACCTTCAGGACGCATCTTGAAATTGAACTGGGGTTTTCCGGTAGCGAAGCCGTCATCAATATCCGACACATTGGGGAACTCACCCAGACGCTCCGCCAGCTCGGACGCCGCTGATTCAAGCATAGCGATATTGTTGTGCGAAAGCCCTATACTCAGTGATGCTCCGCTGCCGGGTCCGCCGCGGTCAGCCTCGAAAAGCATGGTTTCAACACCTGCCATCGTCCCGGTCTCTTTCTTCCAGAGCCTGGTAAATTCTGAAGTGGAGACAGGTCGCACTTCGGGTTCTGTAAGATAAGTTGAAACCATCACGACATGGCTACCGGAGACACCATTGTAGGAACGGCCGACATCCGCATAAACCCCGAACGAAAGGTTAGTACCTCCATTCTGCGCAACAACCTTCTGCGCAGCCGCCACCAGCCTGTCCCGAATCCTGAATGTGTCTTCAACCGGGGAACCGTAAGGCAGAACAGCAGTGACCGCCGAGTAATCCGATTCAACGCTTATCATAGGCACAATGCCTATGCGCCCGCTCCTGACATACGCAACAGTGGCCAGCATCACAAAAACACTGATCGCTACAACCAGATAGCGCATAAAAACGGAACACTTCAGCATCGGCTGATAAATACGGTTCACAAAAGCAAAAAACAAACGGTTGAAGCCCTGCTGGAATCTGCGATAAGCTCGGCTTATAAAAAATCTACGCCCCCCCATCTGCAGGTGTCCCAGATGGGACGGAAGCACAAAAACACATTCCATAAGCGAAACGAAGAAAACCAGATTCACGACAACAGGAATAACAAACCATATCTTGCCGATAAAACCCGGCAGGAACATCATGGGAGTGAAAGTGACAATGTTGGTCAGAACACTGAATGTCACCGGCATAGCCACTTCGCGTGTTCCCCGGATGGAGGAAAACATGGCGTTGTCCCCAACCTGACGATGCTCAAAAACGTTTTCCCCCACTACAATGGCATCGTCAACCACAATGCCCAGGGCAATAAGAAAGGCGAACATCGATATGACATTTACAGAAACACCGAAGACCGGCAACAGCAGCAGAGCCCCCAGAAACGAAATCGGAATGCCCATCATCACCCAGAAAGCCAGACGAGGTTCAAGAAAAAGACCGAGAACACACAGCACCAGAACCAGACCTATGATGCCGTTCTTCATCAGCAGCTGAAAACGCTGCTTGTACACATTTGACAAATTGCGACGTTCATGGATATGCAATCCTTGAGGCAACTCCTTTTTCACTCTGGACAAAACTTCGCGGACGGCCTCAACCACCTTGAGCGGAGTCTGATCGCCGATTCGATAAACATCCATCTTCACAGCCGGCATACCGTTCCACAGAAGAAAACGCTCAATTTCTTCATCAAAACCGTCCTTTATCTGTGCAATATCGCGTAACCTGACAATCGATCCTTCATCTGTTGTTATAACAGGAAGTTCAGCGAACTGGCTACCGTAGTCACGGCGTTCATCCATCCTGAGCAGAATTTCACCCGATGAGGTTTTAACACCTCCGCCGGGAAGTTCAACAGCCAGGGCCTCCACACGGGCGGCGATATCCTTCAGTGTCAATCCGTAAGACCGTAAAGTATCACGTGAAGGGGAAATGGTTATCTGATAAGGGCGCACCCCTGAAATCGACAGTTTTGTTACGCCCGGATGCAGCAGCAACTGGTCCTTGATAATTTCAGCCTGTTCAGCCAGAACTCTTTCCGGCACATTGCCGTACAGCACAAAATCAATGACATCCCGCTGCCGCCCTGAAAGCGAAACCACCGGACGCTCAGCATCTTCCGGGAATGTCCTTATCCTGGAAACCTCCTGCTGGATATCCTGATAAACCTTCTGGCGTTCCGCGCCTTTTATCAGTTCCGCCGTAACCGATCCTGAGCCCTCCTGCGCCCTGGCGGTCACCTCTTTAACTCCCTCAAGACCGCGCAGGTTCTCTTCAACAACCATTACTATGCCGCGCTCTACCTCTTCGGGGCTAGCACCGGGATACGCAACTGAAACAGTTACGAAATCCAGTGCGAAATCAGGGAATACTTCTTTCTTGACGGCAATACCCGAAAGAAGACCTCCGGCCAGAAGAACAATCATCATCAGATTGGACGCAACCGGATTGCGTGCCATCCACGCAATAGGCCCTTTGGGTACAGTTGTATCAGATTTGTATGTCATAATAATTGATCAGGAGAAAATTTCCTGCCGACTTAAAAACCATCCTCTGTCGGCATGACTTCTCATAAACTTTCAGTTCCTTAACATTACGCACAGCCCTTATTCATTCTCTCCCCGTCTCTCGTCTCCCGTCTCCCGAACCTTAATAACCTGCATGCCGGGAACAACGGAAGGAACCTCTGTTGTTACAAGAATCTGGCCATCCTCAACTCCGCTTCGGGTAAGCACCCATTCACGGCCGCGCCAGAGAATCTTTATTTTCCGGAAGCTGATTCTGGAATCAGAGTTAACGGTATAAACAATATCACCGTTATGAACTGCTTTACTCGGAATCACAAAAACACCCTTCAGTTCACGGCTGGCAATGGAAACAGAGACAAAGCTGTTGAGAAGCAGAGGCATATCACCTTTCATCGGATCCCTGACATCAATGAGCACCTGGGCCAGACGTCCCTGATCTTCAATCCGTGGAATCAGCCTGCTGACAACCCCTTTCCAGGACACCTGTTCACTCAGGTTGCCGGGAGCATAAATTGTGACTTCAGATCCCGTCTTTTCATCAGAAGGGAAGTCTATCCACTCAAGCCGGTCAACCGGCAGCGTCACTTCAACCCGGAAGAGGGATGCATCCACCAGCACTCCCAGCTCGACCTGGGAGGTCACCTGGCTTCCAACGGAAATATCACGGTTGACCACCAGAGCGTCAAACGGCAAGGAAATGGATGTACGCGTGAGATTGAGCTTTGCCTGTTCCAATTCGGTTTCAGCGGATTCAACCTCGGCTTTGGCCTTTTGCAGATGCGGCCTGCGAAGAGTCAGCTCTTTTTCCAGCGGTGAAACGCTTTCTCTGTTTTCGAGCAGATCCCACTCGTGTCGGGCAACTTCCTGATATCCCTGCTCTACTTTGTACTTATACTCAGCCTCTATCAGAGCGCTTTCCGCCTGCTTAACTGCCAGCAGGTAATCGGCTTTATCTATATTTACAATCGGATCACCTTTTTTTATGATCTCCCCCGGTTCAAAGAACTGATTGAGCTGGACAACCTCACCTGTCACACGAACCGTAAGCGAAACCTTTTCCACAGGCACAACCTTTCCCGTAGCCCGGACAGAAACAGACTTGTCCTGACGCTTTATCTTCCGGGTTTGAACGTAAACCCTGCGTTCCTGCGGAGGCTGGCGCAGCTGTTCGGGAGAAGAACTGATAATATGATTATACAAAACCGCAGCTCCACCTATAACCGCAAGGGGAAGCACAATCCTCAATGTCCATATAAGGATACGCATACTTCTGCTCATAACTGATCCTTAAGAAAAATGTTTCCGCCACCTAATGACTGATACAAACTGATCCTGTTCAACACCAGAGAGCTGCGGGCCTCAAGCGCGCGCCGTTCGGAACTCTGTCTGGAACTGAGAGCCGTCAGAACATTCAAATACTCCATAAGCCCCTTGCGATAACGATTGACGCTTTCTTCAAATGTTCTGTTGTTCAGCTCAAATTCTCTTTCCACAGCGCTGAGATAAGAATGACGGGTTTTATCACGGGCCAGGGCCTGCTCAACTTCAAGCAGAGCCTGCAGAACAGTATCAGTATAATTCACAAATGCTTCATCCGCCTGAGCTTCAGCCAGGCGTACACGGGCGGCACGCTCGCCGCCATCCAGAATCGGCACAATAATCCCCGCGGCAAGGTTAACATACCAGTCTTTCAGGACATCTGAAAATTCAGCGTCGTCAAAACTGAGATTGCCACTGAGAGATAAACTCGGAAACCGGTCGGCCTTGCGGGCGGCCACCGTCCAGTCCCGCGACAGCAGACTGAACCAGGAAGCACGGATATCGGGCCGGTTCTCAAGCAGATCCGCAGGCACCCCGCATTCCGGAAGAGGCCTGGCAACAGGCAGTGGTTCACTTCGGATTTCAACGGGAAGAGGGGCGGATGCCGGAGCTCCCAGGAGATAGTTGATCTGAATGCGCAGATCGCTGCGCTGTTCATCAATCTGAGGAAGCAGACGCTCCAGAGCGGCCACCTGACTCTGCTGCTGATACACATCAACAGCAGCCGACAATCCCGCACGCTGGCGAACCTTCAGCAGTTCAAGTGCCTTACGGCTGGTTTCAATCTGTTCAAGGATAAGTTCCCGCTCACGGAGAACTGTTTTATATCTTATCCACGCATTCGCAATCTGTCCGGAAATCAGAAGCGACGTCGCATTCAGCTGTTCGGCAGTCGCGCCGTAGGTCAGACGGGATGCTTCCTCAGCCGATGAAACCGCCCCCCATATATCCAGTATGTAGGAAGCACTCAATCCGAGACGATAACTTTCCTGAGAGTTGTCCACACTGAATCCAGTGGCTGTCCTGCCTGTTTTATCAACCCCTGCTTCAGCTGACCCGTCAAGAGAGAGCCTGCCCGCCGATGCCGTGATAATCATCTGCTCACGGGCCTGACGCAGACGCGTTACAGCGGCAGCTATATCCAGATTGCCGGAAAAAGCCGCACCTATCAGAGTATTAAGTTCTGAACTCTCAAAGCCCGACCACCACTTCAGCGGAAGCGGCACCCTGGCTGCATGATTGGAAACCGTAGAACCGGAAGCAAATTCCTCCGGCAGAACGGAGATCTTCCTGTCCCTGCTTTCGGGCTCAGGCACTAAAATGCCGCAACCGGTTGCAAAACACAGCAGTAACAGAAATATATATACTGAATTCCCCATTTTTTTATAACGTTACATGCGAAAATATATTGCAAAGAATTGCTCAATTTTACGCCTTTATCGAAACCTCTCTCAACCCGGCTATCGCGAATGTATAAATGTTGTCAGCAAGATTCTCTTTGTCTTTCCAGAATTCGGTGACTTTCTCCCTGTGCTCCCTGTCCAGGGATGCCTCCATAATGTTCATAACCTCCACCAGATGAATCAGAGGACTGTAGATACAGAAAGCAATCATAGCAATGGAGGATGGGTCCAGCTCATGTCCCAGAATATCGCTGATAAGCGAAAAAAACCAAGTGCGCTTCTCCTGCATATAAAGCTTTTCCAGTTTATCGTGAATCGGAGAAGGCTTGTTCATCTCTCCACGAACTATCTGTGCAAGATATCCTTTCAACCCGGTATCGGTAACAGCGACAACACGCCATCTGATAAACCCTCTGAGTTTATCCTCCGTTGCGTCATCCTCATTGATGAAATCTCCGTAATCCTCCATTGCGATATCGTACAGGTAATCCCACACCTTCAGATAGAGTTTTTCCTTGCTTCCGAAATGATAGTTGATCGCCGCTATGTTAACGCCTGCCTTGTCACTCATCATCTGATGAGTCGTTGCATGATACCCATGCTGAGCAAAAAGTTCCGCCGCAGCCAGCAGAATACGCTCTTTTGTAGCCTTCGACTTCTTTTTCATGCGCTGAATATAACATTTTTATATATGCATTTCAAATGAATACTTAAACTACGCCTGGGTTTGAGCGCATCTGCGAATCGATGCACGGCGGGGTCCATCCTTCGTACCGCAAGCGGCACTACGGCGTGACATGCACGGATCCCGCCCTACAGTAAAAATGCATTAGTCGCTATAAAATCAACTCCTGTCGCAAAAAACAAGAAACTCAGGAGACCATTTGCATAAGTTGTTGATTGAAAGCAACTAAAGCAGCATTTAAAACAGTAGTTGCCTTCGCAGTTTTAACCACGAAAAACACGAAAAACACGAAAAATCAGATGGATTCCTTTTTCTCTT
>JAWOEI010000112.1:0-30813 GCA_046482825.1 Kiritimatiellia bacterium | reverse complement strand
ATGTACTACACCGGTGGGAACCTGTGGGACAAGATTGTTGCGGATCTGGTGTTCCTGTTCTGTTTATTGCCGCGCTGCCCCTTATTCTGATAAGTTTTATTGTTACTGAATGGAAGCAGAGCTGGTATCGCGTCAGTCGTCTTTTTATGAGCGGTCTTGTTGCAGTGATTGCTTTTTTGCTGACACACCTGATATCCGCACGCTCATTCCTTATTGCCTTGGGAGAAGTTCCGGTAAGAGGTGCCGTATTTCAGGTTCTGATTTCTGTGTTCCGCAAGCAGCTGGAGTATTTCAATACAGTTCTGCCGCGTGTGTCCTGGTTTATGGTGATTGCTTTCGGGACAGGTTTCGCTTTTCTCGTCTGGTTCATTATCAGACGGTCACTTGATAACCGCCGTTCCTGGATGTTGCTTATTGTGAAGCTTCTCTTTTCTCTGCTTTCTGTTGTAATTATATTTAATCTGCCGTTTTCCGTATGGGCTCTCGCAACATCAGGAGGAATTATTCCTGTCTTCAGTTCAATGCTGGCGGCAACGGCTGTAGCTTTACTGGCGGTATCCTGGAAAGCTCAGGCCGTGATGGATGATCCTGCTGATGAGCTGGATACGGGGAGTGACAGCGATGGACCTGATGAGCCCTTTGTTGTGAATGATAAACCTCCGGTTTTTAATATACTGAGGGTTGCAGGTGTTTTTACGGCTCCTCTGATGCTTGGCCTGATTCTTCTGGGCGGAACTATGAATCTGCGGGCTGTCCTGCGGGATGACGGTTCTTTTATGGACAGAGCTGCTGAAGAGCTGATCAACAACCTGGGTGATCGCAGGTGGCTTGTGGCCAACGGCCTGATGGACAGTCATATACTTATTGCAGCACATGAAAAGAACAAAAAAATTGTTCTGCTCGCACCCTATCGTGTTCGGGACAGGTTCTATTGCAATTGGCTTTGCCGGATAATAGAATCCGATGAGACCTTCAGTGAAAAAGAACGTAACTGGGCTGTCAGCCTTATTAATTATAATCTTCACATGTTTATTAACGATTTTTTTGTTGCCCGTGACAGAATCTGCAGCGAGGCCGCCTGCATGGGGCTTCCGGATATCTGGTACGAGTCCGGTAAAGTGCCTGTGCCGGAGCTGCTGTTTTACGGAGGTGCTGATTCCGTTTCTTCAATTAACGGAAAAAAGCTTCTCCGCCAGCATAACGAATTTCTCGAAACTCTGCCGCAGTTTTTTGAAAAAGGTTCTGACGAGTTGAGCAATCTTACCAGACGTTATGAGGCGGCTCTGCGCCGTCATCTTGCTTTTGTAGCCAATAATCTGGGTGTGGTTCTTGATGAAACAGGCATGTCCCGGCAGGCATTTCGCGTTTATGACAGAGTGCTTGCACTCTATCCCCGTAACATAAGTGCGCTGCTTAACAGGTTTGAAATGGTTTCCCGCGGTCTTTATCCGGAAAAAAGGGATCTGGTGGAAAAACAACTCAATGAAAGGGTGAAAAATACGGAGGACCGTTATCCTCTCTGGGCTTTGAACCGCCATTTCGGATATGTCAGAAATTACGAGCTTTTTGTGAATATGGGATGGGAATGGGCGGTTTCCAGTAGCCCAGGTTCGGTTATTGCCGGTTTGCGCCGTACCTACGCTGTGGAAAAAGACCGTGAAAAGCGCCGGAATCTGACCGCGGTTATGGCCGCAGTTTATGAAATGAAAGGCGATGCAGTCCGAAGTCGCAGTTATTATGAAGAGCTGATAGAGGATGATCCGCGTAATACCGCTGCAATTTCAGGTCTGGTGAGACTTTCGTTAAATAAAGGCGGAGTTGCAGAGGCTCGCGAAATTCTTGAACGGGGCATTGAGAATGGTGTTCCTGCTGGTAATCTTCGTAAGGACTGGGCTGCTCTCTATCTTATGTCCGGAGATATCAGTCAGGCTCGCGTGACATTGCAGGCGATGGCGGATCAACCCGGTGCTGATACAATGACAATCGCGATGCTGGCAATGGTCTTGATAGAGCAGGGCGAATTTGCCGTTGTTGAATCGAAGCTGCTTCCGCGTCTGATAAAGATGGAAAAGTCACCTGATAATTATTTTGCACTTGTTGTTGAAGGCCGCATTTATCAGATGAAAGGAAAAAAATGGTATCCGAAGGCGCGTAAAAAGTTCCAGCGTGCTTTTACTGTCAGATCGGATGTTTCCGTCCTGCGTAACATTATTTTCAGACTTGATGTTGCGCTGGAAGACAGGGTTGCGGCAGAGGCCCATGCTATTGAGATACTGCGCGGTAATCCTGATCATCTTCTGGCTAATTTTTTCATGGGCTCCGTTGCGCTGGAGGAAGGTGAGTACGGAGAGGCGGAGGAATATCTTAAACGCGCTGCGGCGGCTCCCGAACCGACTGTGGAAGTACTGAACAATTATGCGCAGCTGCTGTGCCGTATAAAGCGGACAGCCAAGGCTATTCAGATTGCCCGCAAAGCGACAAATCTTGCGCCGGAACGCTATGAGGTGTGGTCAACCCTCGCCTATGTTCTGCAGGATTCCGGTGATCTGAAAGGAGCCGTCAAAGCTCTGGTTAAAGCATCTTCGCTTAACAAGACTGACAAGAGGCTTTTTATTATAGATGGTCTAATCGCTATGAAACAGGGTGATGTGGCTTCCGTCAAAAGAGCTGTCGAGGCAGTTGCCGGAGAAGAGAATGCCCTGCCAGTTACCAGCCGCCGTGACCTGCGGAAGCTTAAAGAATGGCTGAATTGAAACGATGCGAAAACTTTCGAGGTGACAAAAAATTAATGTGTGCCACTGATTTACTCAGCAGTGACACAGCGCAGCAATGCAGAACCGCTCTGGTATGTCACGCCCTATGAAAGAAAGCGGGCGAAGATGGGTTGCGGTCCCGCTCAGCAGGATGACTTCAGATTTTGTAGTAGTCTTCCCAGCCTCTGCGAGGCGGCACATCCAGCAGGGCGTTCGCCGCTTTGTTATCTGGAATGCTTTCCGTTTTTCGGTCAAACCTGAATGAAGTCCTCAAACGCTGGGCTATACAGCCGAGGCAGAGCACTTTGGAAAGCTCTCCGGATACCTCAAAGCGGGAGTTACACTTTTTCTCTCCTTTAACGCCGAGGGCGAAATCTTTAAAGTGATTCGGCATTTCTTTTTCATAATCAGGCATTTTTTCAACCAGATTGGCTTTGTCGTTTTTGACGACAGAAAGTGTGCTGCTGTGTGAATTGCCCTTGAAACATACACCGTCCTTACGGTAAATAACTTTTCCGGGGGCCATAGACTTGATCTTGTTGCCACTTCCGCCCGACGGAGGTGCATCAGCACCACTGGCCTTTGTCTTGAAGAATCCCTCCGGGAACTCAGGTTTATTGCCTATACCTTCGCTCCAGACGATATCCAATGCAGGTCTGTTCTTTCCGCGTGCCGGGAACCTGAAGTTCAGGGTTGAGCTCATAGGGAATACGTAGTCATTATAGCCCTCTGTCATTTCCAGCTTTACCTCTTCAGGCATACCGCAATCAAGGAACTCATGGACGGAATCTATAATGTGAGCACCCCAGTCTCCCAATGCACCGTTACCGAAGTCAAACCAGCAGCGCCAGTCTCCATTGATGAAGTCGGTATGGAACTTTTTGTATGCCGCTGATCCAAGCCAAGTGTTCCAGTCCATTTCAGCAGGCATTTTGTCTGCTGTGTCCAGCCACTGTTCCCAGCTCATGCCTTTCGTGGGAACTCCGCCGTTCCATTTGTGCCAGCGGCGCCCTTTCGTCATATAAGCATCCATTTTAACGACGTTATCCATTATGCCGTTTTTTACCAGCTGCCGGAACTGATAGACATTATCACCGGAATGGCCCTGATTGCCCATCTGGCAGGCAACTTTATACTTTTTCTCAGCTTGAATCAGAAGGTTACACTCTTTGAGAGTGTGAGCCAGCGGTTTTTCAACATAAACGCCTTTTCCAAGTCTCATGGCATGCATGCATACCGGAAAATGTGTGTGGTCGGGAATGCCCGCTGAGACAGCGTCTATTTCCTTCTCCATTCTGTCAAACATTTTTCGGAAATCTTTGAAACGAGGTACATCCGGATACTTCTTTAAAATGCTTTGAGTATGTTCGGCACCCATTTGTGTGTCGCATACGGCCACAAGATTGAACATGCCTGTTGCCATCAGTCCGTTGACAACAGTGGCACCACGGCAGCCTATTCCTATACATGCCAGATTGATACGTTCATTGGGTTTTGTCACAGAAGCTTTGATGATATTAGGAAATGCTGTGACAGCTGAAGCGGTTGCTGCTGCCCTGAGAAAATCACGGCGGGATGCTCCTGAAGAATTGATGAGTTGCATTTGGGTTCTCTTTCCTTGTCAGTTGAAACACTAAATATTTAGAAAAAATGATAAAAATCATTAACTGTCAAACCATATTAGGTTATCAATACGGGACTGTTGTGTCAAGAGCTTCCAAATCACTTGCCTGAAAGGTGAAATTTTGCAACAATACGCGGAAATGACCGACTCAGAACCTGAGATAAATCTTGAGGCATATGCGAAGGTTAATTTAACCCTGGAGATTTTTGGCAGGCGTTCAGATGGCTATCATGATCTCCGCAGCATACTGATGCCTGTATCACTGACAGATACTGTATCCCTCTCGTCAGCTCCCGTCGGGGAGATAACGCTGATTGTATCAGCGGAAAAATGGATTGATATGAAACGACTGGGTCCGGTTGAAAAAAACCTTGCTGTCAGGGTGGTGCGTCTGATGCAGCAGCGCTATAAGCTCGGCAGAGGTGTTAAGATACGGATTCATAAACGAATTCCCATCGGCGGGGGTATGGGAGGAGGCAGTGCTGATGCGGCGGCGGTGATTCACGGCTTGAACCGCCTTTGGGGACTTGATCTCACAGTGGAGGAACTCTCATGCCTGGCCGCGGATCTGGGCAGTGATATTCCGGCATTGATTCTGTCCGCAGCTGCGGTTGCAGAGGGACGAGGAGAAAGAGTGAAACCTCTGTTTGAAGAACCCTTGCTTTGTCCGGTCAAGCATATGTGGCTGGTTATTGCCAATCCCGGGATTATGTGTTCTACAGAACGGATTTTCAGGAATTGGAGAGCAGACTTGACTAACTCCCCCGAAATAATCAATAATATACGGCCTCATATCCAGAATGGAAATGTTAATGCTGTGGCGGATCTACTTTACAACGGGCTTGAGGAGACAGTGTTTGCTTTGTGCCCCCAGGTGGCTGATGCCGCGCATATGCTGAAGGCCGCAGGATGTCTGGGAGTGTTGCTCTCAGGCAGCGGAGCCTCGGTCTTCGGGATGGCTTCGAGCAAATCTCATGCGGAAGCGGTGAGCCGGCGGTTGCCCGATGGCTTGTGGCACAGAATTGTGCGAACTTGCCCGGTGGTGTAATGGCAGCACAAAAGACTTTGACTCTTTCGGAGGTGGTTCGAATCCACCCCGGGCAACCATTAACTGATGTAATGCGTAGATGCGTGATGTGTTTCCGCACGAGGGTATTGTATTTTATGGATGTGAGTGTTTGATATTGTGCGGTATGTTCTCCGCAAACAGGAAGGCGTTTAGTGATGATGGTTTTTTCCGGAACAGCAAACCCGGCCCTGACAGAGAAGATGATGACTTTTCTGGAGGAACCTCAGGGAGTAATGGATATAAGAAAATTTCCGGATGGCGAGATTCATTGCAAAATCAGGGATAATGTCCGGGGAAGAGACGTTTTCATGGTGCAGCCTATAGTCGGCCAACCCAATGAAATGCTGATGGAACTGCTGATTATGATTGATGCGGCGCGCCGGGGATCAGCCAGGCGCATAACTGCCGTGTTACCATATTACGGATATGCGCGGCAGGACCGCAAGGATCAGCCCCGTGTTCCGATTACCGCAAAGCTGGTGGCAAATCTGCTGGTTGCCGCCGGAGCTAACCGTGTGCTGACTATGGATCTGCACGCACAGCAGATACAGGGATTTTTTGATATTCCTGTCGACCACCTGCATGCCGCGCCGGTAATGGTGAAGTACCTGCGTGAGATTAAGTTGAATAAGCCTATCGTTGTGTCGCCCGATACCGGAGGGGTTAAAGTGGCTTACTCTTATTCACAGATGCTGGGAACTGACCTGGCAATTGTTGCAAAGCAGAGACTGGGAGACATGGAAGTGGACGCCTTCAGCGTTGTAGGCAATGTTGAAGGGCGTGATGTCATCATGGTGGATGATATGACTACTACCTGCGGCACATTGTGTGCCGCGGCCAATATCCTGAGAGAGCATGGAGCAGCCTCGGTCAGAGCCGCGGTTACCCACATGCCTCTGACGGATAAAGGTATCGAGCGCCTTCGCGCCGGTATCGGGCTTGAGGAACTGGTTGTAACCGATACTGTCCCTTTGCGGACAGATCTGGATTTCAGCTCTCTTCCTGTAAAGGTTACGGTTCTTTCAATCGCCGAACTCTTAGGTGATGCCATCCGCAGAATCCACGAAGACAAATCGGTCAGTTCGCTGTTTTACTCCAGTTGAGTAAACAATGCGGGCTGATTGATGTTGAGTTATACCGTTGGTAAAAGGCTGATTCGGATTTTTACGCACGCATACGGGTTGAATGCGGATGCCGGAAGAAGTTCAATGAGCCTTTTCAAATGGATTATTGATGAATAAGGAAAGAAAATGGCGAAAAAAGAGATTAAACTAGAAGTCCAGCCGAGGATAGCCCAAGGTTCCAACGCGGCTGGCCGTTTACGCAGAGCGGGAATGGTTCCGGCTGTTGTAGACAGGTTAGGGGGCGACACGACGCTGGTTAAATTTGATGCGCATACCTTTGATGGATTATTGCGTAGTCATACCAGTGAAAACTTTATCGTGACACTTGCCCTTGACGGAGAGGAAATACCCGTGCTGCTGCGCGAGGTGCAACATGACGTGATTGACGGAACTCCGATTCATGTTGATTTCGGTGAAGTTTCTCTGGATGAGAAGATTCATGTGTCCATTCCCGTTGTTCTGCTTGGCGAACCTGTCGGTGTCAGCACGGGCGGAGGAATGCTGGAACAGGCGATCCGCGAGATCGAAGTGAGCTGTCTGCCCGGAGATGTTGTTGAAGAGTTCAGCATTGATACATCTGTGCTTGATCTGGGAGAGTCTCTCTTTGTACGCGATCTTAAGCTGGGTGATAAATATACTCTCTACACCAGCGAAGATGCCGCAGTAGCAACAGTGATAGATCCTGCCGTTGCGGCAGCCAGAGCTGAGGCCGAAGCGGAAGAAACTGAAGAACCTGAAGAAGGAGCTGAGGCCGATGAAGCCGACGGGAATGAACCAGCTGCTGAAAAGCCTGCTTAATGAAATTTGACAGAAGAAGCTTGAAATCTGTCACTTTTTGGAAGGTGTGACCACGTGAAAGTTGTTGCGGGCCTGGGAAATCCCGGAAAGAAATACGACAATACGCCGCATAATATCGGGTTCAATGTTGTTGATCTTCTGGCTGAAAAACTCAGTGCCAGCTGGAAAAACCATGCGAACTTCCGTGTATGTGCAGCTAAGACAACCTGGAAAGGAACTCAGCTGCTGCTGGTGAAACCTCAGACATTCATGAACCTGAGCGGAACCGGCATTGCCCCGCTTATGCGCTATTACCGCTGTACCCCCGAAGATCTGACCGTTGTGATTGACGATGCGGATCTGCCCCTGGGGAGATTGAGGATTCGCGCAAAAGGAGGATCCGGCGGCCATAACGGTCTGGCTTCCGTCATTACGCATCTGGGAACTGAAGAGTTCGCCAGAGTGAGAGTGGGGGTCGGACGTGAAACGCCGGGCGGGCTTATCAGGCATGTGCTTAATAGGTTTACGGACAAACAGAGCGAGATGGCTGCAAATTCCGTGGTTACAGCAGCGAAAGCGGTTTTATGTTTATTGGAAAATGGGTTAACTGAATCTATGAACCGGTATAACGGCTGGCAGTATGAAGCCGGTCCTGATCCGGAATAAGGAATAGGAAATTCCACTATGAGAAAATATGATGGCTTATATATCTTCGCCGGCTCGGCGAGAGATGAAGTGCTGGATAAGATGATAGAAGCGGCTTCCGCTGAAATAATTCATTTTTCCGGTAATATTCTGAGTACTGAGGTGCTTGGCAAGAAAACCTTCGCGCGTCCTATGAAAAAGCGCGACAGCGGGGTTTATGTGAAAATCAGGTTCGAAATCGATCCTGCCGCAATTGATAAGCTTACAAGACGTTATAAACTGGTTGACGAAGTATTCCGTGTCCAGTTTCTTGCGGTTGATGAGCGTATGGAGGCAGCCCTGCAGAAACAGGCGGATGAAGCTGTCGCACGCGAAGCCGCGCGCGCTGAAGCTGCTGCTGCTGTGGAGGCTGCTAAAGCTGAAGAGGCCGCTAAAGCTGAAGAGGCCGCTGAAACTGAATAATCTGTTAAACGTAAAGGACGGTATCCAATGGCATCATTTAACAAAGTAATTTTGATGGGCGGTATTACGCGGGATCCTGAATTGAAAGAGGCTGCTTCCGGTGTCAAAGTCGCTGATTTGAGACTGGCCGTTTCAGAGCAGTGGAAAGACAGAAATGGGGAGAATAAGGAAACTACCTGTTATGTTGATGTTGTCGTTTGGAATAGACAGGCTGAAACATGCTGTCAGTATCTGACAAAAGGAAGTCAGGTTTTAGTTGAGGGCCGTTTGCAGCTTGACGAATGGGAGAATCAGCAGGGGGAAAAACGGAGTAAACTGCGTGTGCGGGCTATTCGTGTTCAGTTCCTCTCAGCCGGTGCTAAGCGTTCAGACACCCAGCAGGGTGCCGGAGCCGGTTCATCGGCCGATTCGCATAGTTCATCCGCGCCTGCGACACCTCCGGATGTGGATAATTTGGGCGATGAAGATGACCTGCCGTTCTGATACAAATAGTTTGAAAAAAGGAGTTAAATCTTATGGCAATGCAAAGAAAAAGCAGAGACAGAAACAGAGGCGCAATACGTAAGCGCGCCAGAATTCTTGATCCTAATGCGATTGTGGATATTAATGACATCGATCTGCTGCGCAGATTTATGACCGATTACGGTAAAATTATGCCAGCCCGTATCACGGGCGTTACCGCAGCTCAGCAACGCAAGATCAAGTACGGTATACGTCGTGCACGTAACATGGGCCTTCTGGCTTAGTTTAAGAGAGGAATATTATACTATGGCAACAGAATTACTCCTGTTATGTGATGTCAATCATCTGGGTGAGGCCGGTGAAGTCGTTAAAGTGGCTGATGGCTATGCACGCAACTACCTTATTCCCAAAGACCTGGCGGCGCCTGTTACAGAAGGTGCTAAACGCCGGCTGGAAAAATTGCGTAAGGATCGCGAAGAACTGGCTAAAATCAAGAAGGCCGAGGCGCAGACAAAGGCATCCAAGCTGAATGGTCTGACATTAACTGTCAAGGCGAAGACCGTGGACGGTAAACGCCTCTACGGATCGATTAGTCAGAATGAGGTGTTTGCCCTGATCGAAAAAGAAGCTGAAATCAATCTGGATAGATCCCAGCTGGAAATGGAAGATCATATCAAGACCACCGGTGAGTATGAACTTACCGTCAAGCTTCATAAGGAAGTCAGTGCCAAGATAAAATTGATCGTTGCTGAAGAAACGTAAAGTGCATACGATGCAGTTTCAAGAAAAAACCCCGCAGCTTTATTGCTTCGGGGTTTTTTGGCTTAGAAAACTTTATGGGAACCACGAAAATCACGAAACACACGAAAGATAAACATTTTAACATCAAAGATTTATAAGAGAAATGAAAAGGGAAACCTTGCTCACCTGTTAGGTTAGATTGCAAACATGCAATTCAAGCTCTGTTTTCGTGTGTTTCGTGATTTTCGTGGTTAGATCATTCCCGTATTTAGGATTATCCTTTTTTCCGGTATTCGCTCATCGTTATGCCGAACTCTTTTTTGAAGATGTCGCACAGGTGATGAAGCCGGGAAAATCCGCAACGACGCGCCATATCGGTGAGAGACATCTCCGTTTCCCGCAGAAGGGAGCATATGCTTTTCATACGTGCCTTGTGAATCGCTTTGTGGAGTGAATTTCCGGTAATATCTTTGAATCTGTTCTCCGCCCAGCGCGGTGTCACGTCAAGATACGCAGCCACATCGGATACGCGTATATTAAGCCCGCCGTTGATACGGATATATTCGAGCGCTTTGATAACCAGAGGATCGGAAACCTGCAGTTCTTCGGTGGAGGCTCTCTCCGTTATCCCTCCTGTACCGTAGGTTGCGATTCTTTCAGGCGGCTTTCTCCCCTGCATGAGAAAATCCAGCATCTCCGCCGCCTTGTAACCCGCATCCCTGTTGTTGATGTTTATGCTTGAGAGTGTGGGTATGCAGGTTTCGCAGACCAGGGTATCGTTGTTAACACCAAGAACCGTCAGTTCGTAGGGAACGGCTATCCCGCTGAACAGACAGGCGTCCAGTACCTGCCTTGCCCGGTTGTCGTTGGCTGCGAAAACCGCTGCGGGTTTCGGCAGTTTTTTTAACCAGCGGCAAAGCAGTGAACGCTCCGAGTTCCAATCCGTTTTTGTGCAGGGCGGTTGCGGATAAAAATGACATTTCCTGTTGTTTTGCTTCAGCCTTTTTGTAAAAGCCTCATAACGCCAACGCGACCAGTTGATCTCTTCAGGCCAGCCCACGTAGGCGAAATGTTCGGTGTTGCGCCCCAGAAGAAAATCCGCGGCCAGAGTTCCGATTTCGTGTGAATTGCACTGCACACGGAAGAAATATGAGAGCGGGTGGTTTCGTTCAAGATATCTGTCGTACGGATTGAATATGACCGCTGGCAGTTCTGAACGGATGATCGCGTCTGCGGCGGTGTCGTTCGGAATCCTTCCTATTATCCCGTCGCCCTTCCATTTGTCGGTGTCGGGTACGCGTTGGTCGTCGGCCCCGCCCAGCACCGTGCTGATGCTCCATGGACCATGGGCACGCACATACTGCAGTATTCCCTGCAGCATCGCCCTTGATGTTTCATGCGATGATTCCAGCAGCACCGCCACCTGCGGCATTTTATTTCTGACTGTCCGTTTCATCTAAAGCTTCTTTCAGTCGCCTGTCAGGCAGACAGGCAGGCAACTTTAGTTCCGAAAAACGTAAATAAACTTCTTTTTAACGTTATTGCGTAATATTTGCAAGAGGTTTATGCTTTAAAACTGAAGCAGGATTTTTTAGCCTTTTCTCAGCGAATGCTGATGAATGGATTCAGGATCATGTAATCTGTAAATTAGAGGAAAAACATTGATGAAAAAATGAAAATAACAATTACGATTTTATGTTTAATATCTGCCGGTTGTTTTGTTCATGCCTTTGATCTGGTTAACGCTAAGCATGTTGTCCCGCTGGTTGTTGCTCCGGGAGAACCGGAGTATCTTCACATGGCGGTTGAGGACCTGGCTTGCGATATCGAACGGATAACCGGTAAGCGACCGCAAATGATAACCGATGGAGCCGTTCCGGATGATGGTGCCGTTGTTATCGGGACAGTATGTAACCCTGAGGCTATGAAGATCTTTCATCAGTTGAATCACGAGAAACTCATCGGTCTGGAGGGCAAGTGGGAGGCATACCGGGTTATCTCCCATGCAGGGGATAAGAATATGTATATCGCTGGCAGTGACGCCCGTGGTACTATGTTTGGTATCTATGATTTTTGCGAGAACGGCCTTGGTGTCGATCCGCTCTATGCCTGGTCCGGCATTGAACCGGAGCAGAGAGAAATGCTTTCATGGGATTCGTTATTGATCAAGCAGGATGAACCGTCATTTAAGTTCCGGGGCTGGTTTATCAATGATGAGGACCTGCTGACTCACTGGATGGAGAGTGGCGGAGACAGACATATTGATTATAAGTATTACAGGCAGGTGGTGAATGTCAAAGCTATGGAAATGGTTGCCGAGGCCTTGGTGCGTAGCCGCTTTAACCTGATTATTCCGGCCAGCTTTATTGATATCATGAATCCGCCCGAAAAGGCTTTGCTGGATGCCTGCGCCCGCAGGGGAGTCTTTCTTTCGCAGCATCATATCGAACCTGTGGGAGTCAGTGCCTATACATTCTTCAACTACTGGAAGGCGAGGGGGAAGGATTACAGATTTTCCTATTTCAGCCATACTGAAGAGCTGAAAGAGGTCTGGACTGCCTATGCCGAAAAATGGGCGGAGTATCCTAATGTTATCTGGCAGATCGGATTGCGCGGTATTGCTGACCGTCCCATGTGGATGGCCGATCCTGACACCCCTCAATCCGATGCCGACCGTGGAAGGCTAATCTCTGAAGCTATGGCCGTGCAACGCAGAATCATTGATGAAGTGACAGAGGGTAAAGCGGAATATGTTTCAACAACTCTCTGGGCTGAAGGATCCGTATTCAATCAGAAGGGATTGTTGCAGATCCCGGAAAAAACAATGGTTATTTTTGCGGATAACTCCCCTGGCTGGCGCTGGCAGAAGGATTTCTACGAGACTGAGCGTAAGAAAGATGTCAAATATGGCGTCTATTATCACCATCAGCTTATCGGTAGCGGGCCGCATCTCGCGCACGCTGTTCCTCCGCACAAGACTTATGCTATGATGAAAGAGGCGGTTGATTATGACGCATCCGAATATGCCATCTTCAATCTCAGCAATATCCGTGAATTTGTTCTGGGAATTGCGGCGACATCCCGCATGACATGGGAAATGGATGGGTATAATCCTGATCGTTGGCTGGATGAGTGGGTCATTGAACGCTTTAGCTCGCAGCAGCAGAAGATTGTCAATGCGTACCGGATTTATTACAGCAGTTATCAGATTCATGATACCCAGGGAGTTCCTTTTCTCCTGGATGGGCAGACTCTCAGCAAGATCCGCAGCATGATTAAAAAACTTACTTCAAAGATGTCAAAAAGGGATTTTGGAAAAGGCTCTTATTCTGAAAAGCTGGATTTCTCTGTTAAGCGTGCGGATTATGCCTCAACAGATCGCGATGCTTTTCATGCCGGAACAGGCGACATGCATCCACCCTCTCTCGGGTTGCGTCATACTCTTAAAGCTTGTGCATCACAGCGACAGGGCTTTGAACTGGCCCTGAAGCATGCCCGGAGTATAAAGGAATCTCTGCCTCCTGCAGAGGCGCGTTTTCTTGAAGATAACCTGATCTATCCCTCCCACTTTATGATGCAAGAAACATCCTGTCTGCAGAACCTGATGATTGCCAGTGAGATGTTTGATATCGGTCGTGTGAAGGAAGGCGTGGAATATATCGGGCTCGCCTCTGAAAATATGCGGAATATTGTTTCTGCTGTTCCCGATTACTGTTACGGAAAATGGAAAAACTGGTATCGCGGTTGCCGTAAACTGAACATCAGTGCTGCTTATGACTCTTTGCAAAAACTCAAAACAAGGGCGAAAAAGCTTAATGTGGACTGATCGTGTCAGTCCCCTCCGTCCACTCTGTTCACTCTACCCACTGTAATCGCGAAAAGAAAGTTAAGTTGAAAGATTGATGAATAACGGATTGCAAATTCTTGATTACAGCGCAATAGCCCTTTATCTCGTTCTTATGGCAGGTGTCGGTGTGGCGCTGGGCATGGTTGTGAAGAACGTCAAGGACTTCTTTGCCGGTGGCAACAGCGTGCCATGGCACCTCGGTGCTGTCAGTAACTATATGACCATGATGAGTGCTTTTGTGTTTGTTGCCCATGCGAGTGTGGCTTATGAACATGGTCTTATTTCCATTCTGATTCTCTGGAGCGCGGTACCCGCCGCCCTTTTCGGAACGGCTTTTCTGGCAAAGCGTTGGCGCAGAGCCGCTCTGGTGACTCCGGTTGAGTATTTGGAACAGCGTTATAATGCCTCGGTGCGCCAGATAGTATCCTGGGGTGGAGTGCTTTTTCGCGTGCTGGAAAATATGGTGAGACTTTATGCATTGGGTATATTTGTTTCAGGAGCGTTGGGGTGTTCAATGACCCAGGCTATTGTGGTTTGCGGTGGAATAGTTGTAGTTTACACAATGGTTGGAGGTTTGTGGGCCGTGATTGTGACCGATGCGGTGCAAGGCGCTATCCTGATGATGATAACTATTGTGATGCTGCCTTTAGTCTTTAATGCCTGTGGAGGGCTGGGGGCGCTGACAGACGCTTTGCCGGAGCATTTCACTTGGACGAACGGACCGAAAGGAAGATTCGGGTTCCTGCTTGTTTATTACGTGATGAATATCATTAAGTTCAACGGTAACTGGGCTTTCATTCAGCGTTTTTATTCAACTAAGAACGAAAGAGAGGCTGTTAAACTGGGACTCTTTTCCGCTTTTCTATTTTTCATCTGTCCTATTGTTTTTATGATACCCGCGATAGCGGCGGCACATTTATGCCCTGATCTTGCCAATGGTGAAGAGGCTTATGTCGCTGTCTGCAAGCTGCTGCTTCCCCCAGGCGTTATGGGGCTCATGATTGCCGCAATGCTGGCGGCGACGATGTCAACTCTGAGTTCGGATTATAATGTGACAGCCGGTGTTCTGACCCGTGATATTTATCAGCGCATATTTCGGAAAAATGCCGACAGTCGTGAACAGATGCTTGTTGCGCGTCTTATGACTTTAGCCCTCGGAATTCTGATTATTGTCGGTGCCGGAGCAGTTCAGCATTTCGGCGGCGCATTTAATGCCAATATGATGCTTATGGGATTGATTGGTTTCCCTTTGACCGTGCCTCTGGTAGCCGGTGTCCTCTGGCGGCGTTTTAAACCTTACGGTGCAGTGACATCAATGATCACCGGAATAATTCTGGGCGCAGTGTTGATGGGGGTGGACGGAATGACATGGGCCCAGACAACTTTCTATGAGATGATCTGGTGTGTCGGTGTGATGTTGTTTTCCGCAATTGGTGAATCCGGCAAGGCTGAGTACCGTGAACGTGTCGTTTCACTGTTCCGGCAGCTTTCAACTCCGGTGATTGAAGAAAGCGACAGTGCCAAGGGCACAATCGTCGTTATGCGCCTGTTTTCTCTTGCACTGGGTTTAGGTGGCGTGCTTTTCGCTGTTATGAGTCTTTTCAGTATCGACGAAATCAGTGGCCGTTATACCCTGACAGCAGGCATCGCCTGCTGTCTCCTGGCCGCTGTTTCATTTTATCACCTTCGAAAAGTCCGGACGGCGGATGTTTCGTCCACAGGAGATGATTGATGTATATATCTGATGATTTTCTTCTCAAAAATGAGTGTGCTGAACGGCTCTATCACGATTATGTATGCGCTTTGCCGATAATCGATTATCATAACCACCTTTCACCTGTTGATTTAGGCGAGAATCGGAATTTTGCCGATTTTGCGGAATTGTGGGTTCTGCATGATCCGTATAAACACCGGGCAATGCGGATTGCAGGTGTGCCGGAACGTTTGATTACCGGAGAGGCGTCATCCCGTGATAAATTCAACGCCTGGGCGGCAACCCTGCCGAAAACAGCAGGAGGCCCCCTCTATCACTGGAGTGCTCTGGAACTCAAACGGTTTTTCAATATAGATAAATCGCTAGATCCGGAAAGTGCTGATGCTGTATGGAACGAGGTAAACGAAAAACTGACTTCCCCTGAATACTCAGCATGTAGTCTGGTTGACAGCTGCAATGTGGAATTGCTCTGTACCTCTGATCGTCTGCTGGACAGTCTGGATCAGCACAAGAAGATATCAGATTCCAATTGGAACACAGCAGTGCGTCCATCTCTGCGGGGTGATGATATTATTGCACTGGATTCACCCGGTTATTTCCAGTGGCTGCAGCAGCTTGGAAATGCAGGCGGTAATCCTATTGTGTCCTACGGGGATTTCTGTGCAGTCCTCAATGCGCAACTGGACAGGTTTGATCTGCTGGGTTGTAAACTGGCTGATCATGCGCTTGACGATTTGGACTACATTGCGGTAACACAGGATGAGTGTGCGGGACTGTTTGAAAAACAACTCGCAGAAAAGGCACTGTCTTCAGAGGAAGCACTGAAACTCAAATCCGGGATGCTCTTTTGGCTTGCGTCAAACTATGAGGATCGCGGCTGGACAATGCAGATACATACCGGTGCACAACGCTTTACAAGCAGCCGGCTGCGCAGGCTTGCCGGTTCCAGCGGCGGTTATGCATCACCCGGATCTTGCTGTGATGTATCAAAGCTCTGTGCCATGTTAGATGATTTCGAGAAAAACGATTCACTGCCGCGCACTGTTCTTTACACACTTAATCCTGCTGACAGCGCTGTTTTTGCCACACTTACGGGGTCTTATGCAGAAGATGGTGTGCGGGGCAAGATTCAGTTCGGGCCGGCCTGGTGGTATAACGATCATATCATGGGAATGCGTCAGCATCTGGAGACCCTGGCCAACTATGGAATGCTCTCAGCCTTTATCGGTATGACAACCGATTCCCGTTCTTTGTTGTCTCTCAGCCGTCATGAGTATTTCCGTCGTCTTTTATGCTGTACAATCGCTGAATGGGTGAATGCCAGCATTCTGCCGGATGATTTCAGGTTGCTTGAAGAACTTCTCAAGGGAGTTTGCTATACGAATGCAAAGGAGTATTTGGCGATTTGATGCAGGATGCGCAGCCGCCCGTTGGGTTATGGCGGACAAGTCAGGGAGGGGCGACAGCCTCGGCGCCCTGATACGGGATGCGAGCTGTGTGACAGAAGGTCTGTCCACGGTGTCCACTTAATTTATTATTTGAAATTGACCAAAAAAAGGAAAAAAACATGAGTGATTTCACATTCAGAGATGAAGTTGCCGTTGTAACAGGCGCAGGAGGAATGCTTTGTTCGGTGATTGCCAAGGAACTGGCCGGGAGAGGTTGCAGGCTTGCCTTGCTGGGGCGCTCTGCCGGAAAACTTCAGCCGGTGGCCGATGAAATTCAGGCGGCAGGCGGCACCGCTCTGGTTATATCTACTGATGTCAATGAGGTTGATCAGGTTGAAGCTGCCTGTGCCAGGGTTGAATCTGAATTGGGCGCATGCCGATTTCTTGTCAACGGCGCTGGCGGCAACCAGGCCGTTGCCTGCACATCTACAATGGAATATGATGAAAGGGAACTCTCTGATGATAAACCGGAGGATATGCGCGGTTTTTTCAATCTTGATATTGACGCTGTGGATTCTGTGATTAAAACCAATACCACAGGAACAATCCTGCCCTCTCAGGTATTCGGGCGTGAAATGGCCCGGCTTGGCAGAGGAAACATTCTGAATTTTGCTTCTATGACCAGCTATCGACCTTTTACCCGTGTTCCCGCCTATGCCGCTGCAAAGGCAGGTGTCATTAATTTCACGCAGTGGCTCTCCGTTTATCTTGCACCGGCGGGGATTCGTGTTAATGCGGTAGCGCCCGGTTTTTTTGTCAATGACCGCAGCCGTAAAATCCTGATGAATCCTGACGGAAGTCTTTCTCTGCGTGGTGAGAATGTCATGGCGCATACACCGCAGAAAGCTTTCGGTCAGGCAAGGGATCTTCTGGGATGTGTGTGTTGGCTGTTAAATGATGATGAAGCAAAGTTTGTAACCGGTATCACAGTGCCTGTTGACGGAGGATTTCTCGCCTCAGCCGGAGTGTGATAAGCTTTGTGGAATGTGGAATGTGGAATGTGGAATGTGGAATGTGGAATGTGGAATGTGGAATGTGGAATGTAGAATGTGGACTGAAGTCGAACAGTGATGTGGAAAACTAACGCACTAATGCACTCTTATCTTCAAACCCTCAAACCTTTAAACCTTTAAACCCTCAAACCGTCTATTTTTATGAATCTGATAGAATTTGTTCCACCGAAACCGCATCGCCTCTGGCAGTTGTGCCTCCAGATGGGGATTACTGATGTTGTCGTCAAGGTTGCGCCGGAGCTGACCGGACGACCTGAGCCCTGGAATTATGACGCTCTGGCTGCTGTGGTCACTGACCTTTCTGGCGCAGGCTTGCGCGTGGTGGCACTTGAGGGTGACCCCTTTGATATGAGCCTCGTAAAACTTGGGAAGCCCGGTCGTGATGAAACGCTGGAGCATTACCGTATGCTGCTGGAAAATATGGCGCGTCTGGATATCGGTCTGCTCTGTTACAACTTTATGGCGGGCACCGGCTGGCACCGTTCGGGAGAGCGCCCGGGACGGGGAGGAGCAAAAGCAACATATTTCAATGCTGCAGATGCACCAGAGAAATTGTCGGGGGCACCGCTGAGTGCTGATCGACTCTGGCGGAATTATGAGTATTTTATCAGTGCAGTCATGCCTGAGGCTCAACGGCTGGGTGTGCGTATGGGTCTGCACCCCGATGACCCGCCTCTTCCTGAACTGGCCGGCATCGCCCGTATTTTCGGCTCTGTCGAGGCTTATGACCGAGCCTATGCCCTTGCACCCTGCCCTGAAAATGCGGTTACTTTCTGTCAGGCGAATTTCAAACTGATGGGGGTTGATCTGGAAGAAACGGTTAAGCACTTCAAGAACCGCATAGCCTTTGTACATGTGAGGGATGTCAGGGGGACGGCTGACGAGTTTGTGGAACTCTTTCATGATGAAGGCAGTGTCGATCAGATCAGCCTCTTTAAGCTTTATCATGAGCTTGGAATAAATGTTCCTCTGCGTTGCGATCACGTCCCGACTATGGCAGGCGAGGAACTCGATGAGGGTTTTGTACCTGGGTACGGCATTCTCGGACGTTTATATGCCAACGGATACCTGCGTGGTCTGATGCAGACGGCTCTTGATGAACAGCTCATGGCGCATGCTGCCGAATAGAGGTCTCGTATAGTTTGATTGGCCGCTTTGTCTAAACTTGTCCGTTCTGTCCGCATCGAAAAAAACCACAGTTTCTGCGTGTCAATAATCCTTGTTTATGGCAAAGTATGCGCATGGAGAAAAAAGAGTTTACGGTTAAAAACAGGGTCAAGAGTTTTCACTACGCATTTAACGGGCTGTGGATGCTTTTAAAAACTCAGCATAGCGCCTGGTGTCATGGTGCGGCTACGATTGCAGTGATTGTTTTGGGCCTTTGTTTCGGACTGTCACAGTCAGAGTGGTGCTGGCTGGTTCTTGCCATGATGTCCGTCTGGACCGCGGAGGCATTTAATACAGCCATCGAATTTCTTTCAGATGTTGCTTCGCCTGAATATAATCCTATGATCAAACATGCCAAAGATATCGCCGCAGCTGCTGTTCTGACAACAGTTATAGCTGAGGTGGCAATCGTGTGTCTCACCATTGGCCCTTACATTCTGGCCCATTTCAAGTGAGAGAGCCGGAGTTCAGGGATGGTAGCTGCGCATACATGTAAAGCGGACATGGCACGGTTTCTCATTGGGAAATGAATTTATTGCGGCTGACAACGCCGGAGAATATAATCAGAATGGATTGAAAAATGATGAAGGTTTTACTGCATACATGCTGCGCACCGTGTGCGACACATTGCATAGATGTATTGCAGAATTCGGGATACGAGTTTGCCTTGTTTTTTTCCAATGCGAATATTTTTCCGGCTGAAGAGTACAATAAGCGTTTACAGGAGCTGATCAGACTGGCCGGAATTTGTGGTGCAGCATTGATAGTTGATGAGACTGATCATAATGACTGGCTCATTGATGTTGCCGCAGGGTTTGAAGCTGAGCCGGAAAAAGGTGAGCGCTGTCAACGCTGTTTCAGATATTCGCTGGAGCGGACTTATGCTCACATGAAAGCAGAAGGGTTTGATGCCTTCACAACCACCCTGAGTGTCAGTCCCCATAAAGTGTCACAGGTGATTTCCGCAGTTGGCAGGGATGTTTCAGAACAGACTTATCTGGACATCAATTTCAAAAAAAAGGATGGTTTTAAACACAGCCTCAAGCTGAGTAAAGAGTACGGGCTATATCGTCAGAATTACTGCGGCTGTGAATTTTCCATGCGTGAATGAGAATAAAGCGGGATAGTAATGGTGATATCCCGCTGCACTGCGGAGTATAAATTATTTCACCTGTTCTCCGAACCTGAAGCTTATATCATCCAAGTAGAATACGCTGTTTTCTTTGCTGTCCGCCATCAGACCTATCCAGCTGATATCGTCAAAATGTTTATGGCGGAACGGTAGAGTATAACTTTTTTTGCCGGCCTCATTTTTCACAGTCAATTTCCAAGTTCCCGTCCGCTGTTCTCCCAGTCCGAATTCGATTGTGAAGTGTGTCCATTTCTCAGGAATCAGTTTTGCAAGCTCCCTGTTCGCAAACGTGGCTTTGCCCTCCCGGCTGATCCTGATACGCGGACCGGATTCACGGGTGTGTCCATTACCACGGAATTCTATTGTCATGGATCCCGGATTCTTTTCAGGCTGCATCATGGCGAAAGTGAATCTGACCGGAGTGTCTTTCATTTTGCGCAGATTTTTTACAACCAGATAGGGATAGAACGATTTAATCAGGGATATGTGATCTTTCGCTTTCAGACAGCCCTTGCCGCTATAAGCTTTTACCTCATGTGTCACAAAAAAGCCGCCATCTTTATTTGAGCCCTGCTGTCGGATCTGTGACGGAACCTCTCCTTCTTTCATGTGTTCGAAATCAAGATCAAAGGCGGCGAACTGTTTGAACTCATCGCGAGTCCATGTTTTGGTGGGTTTACGCGGGCTGTATGATTCCGGAAGTTGTATCCAGCTTTTATCACAGGTCATACCCGCTTTGGCAATTTCGTCATCAAACGGTTTGAATTCTATCAATCTGCACGCGTTGGCATCGGCTTCAAGCGAGAAATCATAATGAAGCGGATCCTTGCAGCCCGAAGGGGCGATGACTGATTCTGTATCACGGCCACGCTTCTGCCAATCTTCAAATGAGCCTCCGCCGAACAGAAGATTTGTTTTTGATAAGCAGGAGTGGTAAAGATTGCTTGTGATTATCGGCGCACGGTCGCCGTCATCCCAGTCGAGGCCTATCATTACATTGTTGGTGCTGATGTATATGTTCTGATAGGCATCCATATAGTTGGTCTTCCAGTGATTATTGCGGCTGCCGCGTGCAATCAGTCCGTTACGGGCGAAGGCGCACAGATTGTTGCGGAAGATATTATCCACGCCCTTATGCAGAAAGAGCGCAAACCAGTCGGTGTTGTAAACAAGATTGTTTTCCACCACTGCGCCGCGTGACTGTTCATCAAGATAAAGTCCAGCATAACCGCATATGTAGGGGTAGGCGACAGTGTCGTGAATAAGGTTGTGATGAATATGGGTGTCCAGCGGTCCGAACTGATAAACTCCCGCGGCATCTGTATGATAACCCAGCCCCACATCATGTATGTGGTTGTATGCTATTTCCGTGCCTTCACAGTATTTATGTCCTTCCCAGTTCCAGCGAGCATCCAGACCGATTGCATCCCAGTGTATATCAAATATCTCGTTATGGACGATGCTGGAGTGTGATGCAAACCGGTTGACTATCCCGTAACATCCATGCCAGATAGTACCGAGCTTATGAATATAGTTGTTTTTCAGGGTAATGTTTTCAACCCGCCGCTCAGGAGAGCAGCCGTGCTCATCCAATGGATTATTGCCGACAGGAGTTTTTAATGCTTTCAGGCTTGTGATTCCGGTCTGAATGGCTCCAGCTCCGTTATCCCAGAAATGGCACTGCTCTACGGTTACATTTCTGCATCCGTCTGCCAGTTCCATGGCATATTCTCCAAGTTGAGAGAACACGCAGCGTCTGAATGAGGAATTATGCAGTCCTCGTGCAGTAACTGCACTGCTGAGATACATGTGTCCCTGGCGGTAAACTCCATCGTATTTATCCATATCGCCATCCAGGTGCTGAAAGCTGATGCCTTCAAAATTGATATGCTCTATATATTCATGTTTTTCAAGATCTCCTTTTATCTGAACCATGTTTGATTTCATTACGGGAACCACAAATTCGAGAGAGTTCGGATTCTCGCCTGTAGCAGGATAGTAGTAGAGAATGCCTGTTTCACGGTTGAGATACCATTCGCCCGGTTCATCCAGAGCTTCAAAAACATTACTCAGATAGTAGCGGAAGTTGCGTTCCCAGAAATCAACCCTTCTGAAGTGAGTGCTCTTGAAACGGATCACTTTTCTGTCAGGAATCACTTCTGTTATGCGGTGGATTGTAGGTGTCCATGAGCAGAGTAGCACCACATCGATATCCGTGGGATTTGTCCATGAAGGATCAAAATCGTGGTCGAAATACTGCAGAGCCTGCCGCGGATCGCCTCCGGGTTCCTGACCTGCCGCCCTGAGCACTTTTTCGCCCCAGTCGGGAGTCCGGGCACGGGTGCGGCTTTCCCCGTTCACATAGAGTGAGAAGAAATTGAATTTACGCCCCTCGGCTTCGGGGACAGGTATGCTCCAGTAATTTTTTCCTTCAACCCGGGACCACTTGCCCGTCAGAATTTTTCCTCCGCTGATAACAGCTTTTTCTCCCGGATAAGATGCATAGGTTACGGGCATCTCGGCTGTTCCGCTGTCAGCCGGGGTGAATACAATCGGTTCTGTTATATTGTAACAGCCTTCCCGTAGCAGAATCCTTATGGGCATGGGGTCGGCTCCGGAATTCTTGTAATTCCGGACTGCACTGACAGCCTTCGCCGGTGTGGCAAAAGGCGCACTCTTTGTTCCGGGATTGTTGTCAGACCCCAGAGGCGATACATAAAAGTTCCGGTTACTAGATTTGCAACCGACGATCAGGAAAGAAAGTGCAGATATTGCGACGCAGACAAAGAAGGAGGGTATTCTGATTTGATGTTTCATGACTGCGAGTTTAATCATCTCGTAAAATGTCCGCAAGAACAAATATATAAAATAAAATAAAATAAGTCGTGAAAGCCGGTTATTTTTTCGCATCTTGTTTTACATCTGTATCTTCAATGCTTTTCATAAGCATGGATACCATGATTTTCTGCATAAGTTTGCGGACATCATCACCTATATGATTCAGAGCCGCGATTTCATCAGCGTAAATCTGCATTGATGCTTTGAGTGTGCCGTTTTCCGGTTTTTCCAGTCCGACTGTGATGCCGTAACCCGGTTCCGGCAGAATTGCAAGCTGTTCTCTGGTGACATTCGGTATAACGGAAATCGTTTCACGCAGTGCCTGTGAGACTCTGAATTTCGTGCCACATATAATTTTTTCGGACAGCTGGTTGTTCCTGGCTGAAATCTCTTTCAGAAGAGTCATATCTTTTTCCTTGCGTTTCAGGCGGGCAGTAACATCTTGCAGGCTGTTTTCAGGTCCTATAACCGAGATCAAGGTGTTGTCAACCACTTTCATTTCCAGATATGCCCTTTGCAGTAACAGGGAAGCTATTGTATAGTAAACGGTATTCTGCGACTTTGTTTCAGCTTTTTCCTTCAGAATGAATTTGTAGCGCACTAAGTCTTTTTCCGGATCAGGATTCACTCTTTGCAAGCCGATAACGGATTCAGACGGCATGGCGTTTTCCAGGGAATTAATAGTTGCGATAACATTTGTTTTATTCTTTATGTCGTCTGCTTGAACAAAGACAAGATCTTTTCCCTTTGGTGCTGAATACTGAATTCTCTGACCTGTAAACAGATCTTCGTGGTTGAAAGTTTTCAAAGCAGGTAAAAGGTAATTCTGCATATTCGGTGCGAAGCGATCCCATATTTCAGGGCTGTTATTGCATGTGATCGACTGGATAAGTGAGTCGGGAGGGGAAATATCCCGGGGAGTAGTTTCTGTTTTACTCATGCTTTCGATTAAAGAGGCGACAGGTGTTCCCGTAAGAGGTCTGATTTCTGCGTTCACCGTAAGAACCTGCGGGTCTATGTTCACTCCAATCAGGCATTTTTCCAGTTCCTGCATAATTTCTGCCGGTTTGAACAGTTTGAGAATACGTGTATCCGCCTTTGTTTCCAGCACTGCCGCGGCTCTTTGCGGGTTGAGCAGAAGTTTCAAAGTGGCCTGCTGTTTTAGCGGGGCGGCATTAAGAAGTTTGCTGTTCTGCAACATCCACAGCATCGCATTGCGGTTACGTGATGTCAGAATATACTTCGACTCCTGCATGTAGGCCACTTCCGCAGCTAAGTTCGTTGTCAGCGGTTTGTCATAGATCCTGATTCCCGAACGCCAGTAACGATGATTTCTGTAATTCTTCTCCAGCATGTTTTTAATGGTCTGACCGCCATCCCGCGTAACAAAAATGGCGGTATTGGCCGGATTGATCTCGCTCAGGGGCTTTTCGGGATCTATCGTCTGAATAATACGTATCCGCTTGTCCGCTTCAAAACCACGCATCACGGGTAATCCTGTCAGCTTGGCACCGTGTACATCGCAGAAACTGTTGAGATCCTTTATGCGTGTTACTCCTGCGAGTGCTGAAATACTGAGTTTTACGTCATTGTAACTGTCGGCTTCCAGAATACCGACAAAAAGCTGCCGGGCATGGCATAACGGCGCAATACTTATTAAAAAGAAAAAGAAAAAATGTTTCATTGTATCCCGCATCCCGCTTTATCTGCGTTTCTGTCTGGGTCTGTTGAACAGCATCACAATAGTTTTCAGATGCTCATGCAGTCCCGGATCATATATTGTTTCGTAAACGGTGTGGTTCTGGATATTTCCGAATGCCATGATTATGTGATCGTCAGGTGAGTCTTCCGTTTTTGATTGCTCCAGAAATAATCCATTGTTGATCAGTCCCTGGAAAAGTCTTACAGTTTCTTCTCTCGGTATGGTAATTCGGTCCCTCCGCACGTTAGACCATTGCGTATCGGAGATGTCTTTGGCAAAAGCATCGCCTACCAGAGGGCTGGTTCCTGTTGTTATTTTCACTATGCCGCTACCGTCGATACGCACGCGTGTAAGTTTCTGAGAGGAGATCTGCTTGCTGTAGATCTCCAGCCAGTTCAAACCTGATTCCTCAACAGCGAAATAGGGGTTCATGTGAAAAGGATCAAAACATCCGTTGACAAGTGTCAAAGCGGTTAAAAAAATGATTATCAGGTATATGCGTTTCATGTTACGGGAGAGATTTGAGAATTGCAGCTTCAAAAAGCTTTTCAAGTTTATGAATGTTGGCGGCTCCGTCAAAAACATCCTCAGCTGTCTTGCGGCCCTCGTTAATCATACGCAACCGCAACGTTCCGGATTGTATAACTTTTGTCATAGCTTTGGCAAGAGCTATATGGTTGTCCGGTTCAACCAGCAATCCGTTTCGGCCATCCTCAATTATTTCACCAGCAGCTCCGGCTGTGGTGGTGATAACAGGTGTTCCTATAGCCAGTGCTTCTACCAGAATATTTGCGATTCCATCCCTGTCGCCTGCTTTTGTGCGTCTGGACGGCAGTACCGTCGTGACCGCATTACGTATGTAATTACGCACTTCCTCCTGTGACTGCCATCCCTTGAACAACACCCTGTCAGTCAGATCTAACGCTTTACAGAGCTTTTTCAGTTTGATGAGTTCTGATCCGTTTCCTGCTATGATGCAGGGTGTTTCCAGTCCGTTATCTCGGAGAACAGCACAGGCTCTGATCAGTGAATCAATGCCTTTTTTTTCTGTCAAACGACAGGCGGCGAAAATAAATTCTTCCGGACGTATTGTGTTCAGTTGAAAATCATTGATAGGCAGGCCGTGATGAATCAAGGTGATTTTATCTTCATCAATTCCTGCCTCAACAGTTGCATTTTTCACTTCTTCGGAACAGGCCGCCACTGCCGCCGCGTTTTTCAGACGGCGGGCGGTCTGTGCGGGAGATGTGGAAAAGATGTCATGGGCATGTACCGAACAGGTCCAGTTTATGCCTAGTGTTTTTGCCGCTATTTCGGCTAGATCGGCTGTGATCCCCGCAAACTGCGAATGTATTAATCTGCTGTCTGTTTCAGACACCTTTTTTATAAGAAAGGCTGTTTGCGGAAGACGTTTGATAATTCGCAAAGCTGTCAGTGGATTGCGGAGTATCTCCTGGGAAATCCGAGTGCAGGCGGCTTTGAAAAAACGGATCCGGAATCCTTCCGGGCAGCTGAAAAAGGCGAAACGCAGTGATTCGCTTCCACCGGAAAGTAAACGGGTGTAGATAGTCCAGTTACGTCTGCGCAGTTGTTCCAGTTCTCTCTGAATAAAGGTTTCACTTCGGGACGGTCTGTCTATGAGATAGGTGACGGCAAATGGCATAATTTCATTTCTTCTCGCCGCAGAGTTATTGTAATTACGTTTTTCATTCACTTCCGCCTGCCTCACTCCAGTTCCGCAGGAACCAGATCCATGTCGGCAGGCATGTTTTCTATAGCTGCACAAAGTGTATCTATAACCTGCAACGCGTCGTCCAGGGAGAGCACTTCTACAGGACTGTGCATATAACGCAGAGGGATGCTTAACTGACATACCGCCGCTCCGGACCGGGAAAGCCTCATAGCCCATGCACAAGTGCCGTTGCCGCGGTTTCTGACCTGTTTCTGCAGGTTTATTCCGGCTTTGCCAGCATTCTTTTCGACATACGCGTTGAGTTTTCTGTTGAAAGTAGGACCAACCGCAATGACAGGTCCGTCTCCGAGTTTCACATCACCGCAGACCTTTCTGTCTTCCTCCTGGGCGTCAGTGGCAAAGGTCACATCAACGCACAGTCCTATGTGCGGATTGATGTCGTACGCTGCAGTCTGTCCTCCGACCAGTCCGACTTCTTCCTGTACGCTGGCCACCATGTGCAGAGCGACATTAAGTTTTTTTGCAGAGAGCCGTTTCATAGCTTCCGTAACGATAAAAGCCCCTATCCGATTGTCGAATCCCCGGCAGGATATCCTGTTGTTGCCCATTTCACGCCACCCCGCGTTAATTACAGCCGGGCTTCCCAGATCAACCATCTTCAAGGCATCCTCACGGCTGGTTGCGCCGATATCCACTTTGATGTCGCGTATATCCTGGGGGGCAAGCTTCTTGCGTTGTTCGGCATTCATCAGGTGAGGGGGGCGTACGCCGAAAACACCGTTAACCGGGCCTTCTTTCCCCTGGATAATGATGCGTTCGGACGCAACTGTCGGAATAGTCACTCCGCCCAGAGGACACATGTAAAGAAAACCCTTGTCATCAATATATTGCACCATGAATCCGATTTCGTCACAGTGTCCCTCTATCATAACTCTCAGGGGAGCGTCTTTATTGACAACAGCATGCAGGTTGCCGTGAACATCAATGGAAACATCCTCAAGACCAGCGTTTTTGAGGTGTTTTCCCAGAAGCTTCATGCCGTCCTGCTCAAAACCTGTGGGGGTGGGCAGAGCAACGAGACTTTTGAGTATGTCAATCGGTTGGTTTTTCATAAGATCCTCATTTGGAAATTGATTTGACTAAATATTCTTATTGGAAGACAGTCTACTTCTCTTGCAGATAAACTGCAAGAACAGAAAAAGGAAGATTTCAGGAAGTATTAACAGGATAGCAACCAAATCCAGTAAATCCTGTCGAAAAATATTGGTATTACTTTGTTGCGCCTAACTTTTTCAACCTGCGACAGCAGAGCTGTCGCGCTTCTTACTGCCCGCTGTACTTCTTAATCAGCTCCACGACCGGGGTTGGATCTTCAAGTCCGTGGAGGTGGTGGCCACAACCATCTTTGTGAAAAACATTGATAACTTCTCCCATGGCTTTGCACCGTTTTTCAATTATGGCGGTGTTCTCTGAGATAGGCACCACATTGTCTGCATCTCCGACAACATGAATCAAGGGGATATCGGCTTCAGAGTCGTATCCAAAGATTATACATGTTAATCCGTTAGCGGCGTGCTTCTGCGTTTAAACGGTTTTTGATTCGCTGGATTGCAATATTTTTTGATGGCAAAATTGTCATCCTGAGTTTATCCTTATATACATAAAGGGGAGCTGAACAATGAAAACACGTCAATGGTTTTCGCTGATTTCACATAAACAACGGGTATGGTTTTTCGTAACCGTCGCTCTTATGGTCATTATCATAGGAGCAGGCATTGTCTTCAATCCGCCTGTGAAGACTGAAAAAGCGGTTAACGTAAGTGTTGAGATGTCAATCCGTGATATTGCTCCGGAACTTGATGTCACGGGCAAGGCCCTTGCCCGTGAACTTGATCTGCCCCTGAATGTTTCCAAAACAAAACCCCTGAAAGCCCTGGATGTTGAAAAGGACGCCTTGGAAGATGCGGAACATCATCTCCTTTCTCACCGCGACAACATGATCAAATATTATGTGTATGCAGCGTTAGTTTTTGGAGGACTCCTGTTCCTTGTACGGATGGGACGACCGGATGAATCTGATGTCGGACAGAGAGGGCAGTGGTATCCTAGAACACCCTACATCGTATTACTCTTGGTCTCAGTATCTGTGGCGGGATTTCTGCTGGGAAAATCACCCAATCCCATGGAAGGAGCAGTGAAGGTGTTCAAATCCATGGTGGGATTATATGCTGATCCAGGAGCTAAAGTGATTGCATTTCTTTTCTTCATTGCTTTAGCCGTTGTGGGAAACAAAATGATATGTGGCTGGGCGTGTCCGTTCGGAGCCCTTCAGGAACTGATATACAGCATTCCCGTTTTTAAAGAAATCAAGAAACGAAAAATCCCTTTCGCTTTGACAAACACAATCCGGGGGGGGCTTTTTGCGCTCATGCTGTTTTTTCTGTTCGGGATTGCAGGAGGAAAAAAAGGATTTGTCATTTATCACTATTTTAATCCATTCAATCTGTTTAATCTCGATTTTGAGACTGTCAGCATATTGTTGACCGTCATACTCGCTCTTTCAGGATCATTCTTTATATATCGTCCGTTTTGTCAGTTTATTTGCCCGTTTGGATTCATTTCCTGGATTGCCGAACAATTCAGCATTTACCGCGTTCGTATTGATAACGACAGCTGCATCCAATGTGGCGCCTGTATAAAAGCCTGCCCTTCGATGGCGGCGAAGGGGCGTGTTTACGGCAGCAGACTGCCGGCAGATTGTTTCAGTTGTGCCCGCTGCTTGAATGTGTGTCCGGTTGACGCCATCAAATACGAATCCGTCTTTAAGAAAATTACATTAAAGCCGTCGACAGCAGCTGATCAACCCGCACGTTTTCAACGCAAGGCTTCCTCAGCGCATCATGGTAAACGTTAATTCAGGAATCAAAAGATGTTAGTACTATTCTTAATTGGTGCAATAGCTGGACTTACTATGGGAGCCATAGGCGTTGGAGGAGGAGCAATCATCATATTCTGCTTATCGGTTCTGACCGACTTTTCTCAAAAGCTTGCTCAGGGAACAACGCTGTTTATAGTTGCTGCGCCCATCAGTTTGTTGGCCGCCATGCGTTATTATAAACAGGGCTTTGTGGAGGTCAAAGCCGGTTTGATAGTAATTGCCGGTTTTTTGCTTTTCAGTTTCATCGGTGCTCACATTGCTGTTCATTTGCCAAATAATATATTGAAAGTCCTTCTGGGAATGGTGCTCCTGCTGATGGGAATCCGGCTTATTTTCTCCGGCTATGCGGCAATGAGCTGACAATTGAATGCGCTCGGTTGAAAATGGTGCGCCAGTTTCAACGAGTGGTTTGTGTTGAGTACAGATAAATGGAAATATCATTAAGAAAGAGATCGTATGAATAGAAGCGAAGTGATTTTTCAGTCAATAGGTATAATTCATTCTCCACATCAAAAACTTTCTGACATTCCGATACAACCTGTCTTTGCCGATAACATTAAAGGCACAGTTGAAGTCGATTCCGAGTTTGCCGAAGGATTAATGCATCTGAATGAATTTTCACACATATATCTGTTCTACTTTTTCCATAAATCCCAGAAACCCTCTCTTAAAGTAAAGCCATATTTGTCAGAACAGGAATGTGGTATTTTTGCTACGCGGGCTCCTCATCGACCTAATAAACTGGGAATGAGCCTGGTTCGACTGATAAAAATCGAAGGCAATGTCCTTTACATAAAAGATGTTGACGTGCTGGACGGCACGCCGTTACTTGATATTAAACCATATATAAAGAGGTTTGATACAAGAGAGAATGTTCAGTCAGGCTGGCAGGATTCTGTTTCTGATGAGACAGCATCCGTTCGAGGATTAAGAAACTACACCCGATCCGGGACTGCGCCCGGATCGTAAGCTGCTTGAGTTTGACCTGCTTGACAACGCCGGATAAGATTACGCGCTTCGGTGGCGCATTGGGGTCAAACCTAAAATTTAAAAATAGCGATTGGCGGGTGTTTTTGCTTTCTGATATTCTTTTATCATGGCTAGAAAATTGAGAGTTGAGTTTCCCGGTGCCATCTATCATATTACGCATCGCGGTAATGGAAATGATGTAAGCGGATTTCATTCAGATTCTTTCCACTGCCTATCTTCATTGAAAGCACCTTTGATAACTGCGACCATGCGAGAGTGCAGACAAGATCATAAAACGGAGCCAATCGCCTGCTGTTTAACGAGTACAGGAAGGAGTAGTTCTTTCCATGAGCATCTGCATTTCCTATGATTCCTATGATTCTCCTACTCTATGATTACATTAAGGAACATCTCACAAAACAGACCTCAAATCAACGATAAAATTACCGTTCGGGAACTTTTAACCATAAATCACTACCATCCCATAGATTCAGTAGATTATTTTCGCGCAGAGACGCAGAGACGCTGTGTTATAAGTGCTTCATGAACAACATATTAACAAACTATAGAGAATCTCTCTGCGTCTCTGCGCCTCCGCGCGAGAACGGATTTGATCTGTTCAGTCATCCCATTGGTTTCGATTGTCCAATATTGCCAAGCATAAAAGTGTTTTCAGTGGGACGCTGGTGACTATA
>JAWOEI010000101.1:0-20588 GCA_046482825.1 Kiritimatiellia bacterium | reverse complement strand
TATAGTCACCAGCGTCCCACTGAAAACACTTTTATGCTTGGCAATATTGGACAATCGAAACCAATGGGATGACTGAACAGATCAAATCCGTTCTCGCGCGGAGGCGCAGAGACGCAGAGAGATTCTCTATAGTTTGTTAATATGTTGTTCATGAAGCACTTATAACACAGCGTCTCTGCGTCTCTGCGCGAGAATAATCTACTGAATCTATGGGATGGTAGTGAAATAAAATAACAAAAGTCTGAAACGAACCATCAGCTGACCCGTCGTGGCTCACCAGGAGCTTCACCTCCCGGATCTGCGCTCTCGACGTCTTTCGTATAAAAAAACATAAAGATAAATTTTTGAACGACATTATATTGACCATTTGGTATATTTATAACAATTGTTCAGAAAATCTGTATTCAAGAAAGAAGGATCAAGTATGAAAAAATCGATATTATGTCTAATTGCAGCATTGTTTTCGTGTTGGAGCTTTGCCGCGGACAATGTGTTTACCGGTACGGGAAACTGGACCGATACATCGCGGTGGAGTCTTTCACATATTCCGTCGGTCGATGAGATGGCATGGATTCAGGGAACAGCCGCTATGGACAGTTCGCAGAATCCGGGCGGAATGAATGTCCAGGGAACGCTTGATATCACAGGAGTTTCCAGCATTTTTTCAACAACGGGTCAGGTTTATGTCGGGTATTCCGGAACAGAAGGCGTTCTGACACAGACTGATGGCAGCTTTGAAACAGCTGGAAATTTTTATGTAGGTGAATATGAAACCGGAAGCGTGAATTTTACGGACACGGATGTTGTTATCGGTAAATTTATTCTTGGTCACGGTGCTATCGGCAGATACGACCAGCAGGGGGGAACGCTTCTCTGTAACGGAACACATGTCGTGCTTGGGCATATGGGGGCAGGAAAAGGAATAATGAGTATCACAGATACAAGTATGACAAGTATTCCTAAGATTATGGTTGGTCTTTCAACGGGAGGAGAATTTTATGCAACGAATTCTGTAATTGACTGCAGTAATTTTTCTATTGCTATTCAAAATTATACAGAAGGATATGTAGAGTTGATAGAAAGTGCCATAACTGATTGCGAAAATTTTTCAATTGGTAATGATGTTGGCGCGAAAGGATCGGTTTATACCTCACAGAGTAATATAACTTCGCAGTATGTTCGTGTTGGATTTGGTGCCAATGGTATTGGCTCTCTGATTATGGATAATACACTGCTTAAAGCAACAGATGAGATTACTACAGGCTATAATGGTTTTGGCTGTGTGAGTAATCGGAACGGCATAATTGAAACAGGACAATTATTTGCCGGTAACATTGCTGGTGCACAGGGGAGCCTGTACAGTGAAAATAGCGACACAGATGTTAATAATATTTATGCTGGCTATGAAGCGAATTCAACCGGCGTGATTACATTCGCCAGCGGCACGGTGAACAGTTCTTCGGCCATAATCTCCGGTTATGAAGGAGTCGGTAGCATGAGTAATATTGCCGCGACAGTTGAAACACCCAATTTTTATGTCAGTTATAATTCCGGTACTTCCGAAGGATATATGTATTGCGGAGCAGATTCCACTACTACGGTTGCCAGAGTCATGCAGATAGGACGCTACGGAACAGGATTGGTGGATTGTTATGGACATCTTTCTGTCACAAATCCAGCAGAATACGGTTTGTTTCTTGGAAATTTCCCAAATGCATCAGGGACACTGAATGTATATGACGGCGCGGATGTATCTGTTGATTACGATTTAATATTAGGATATCAGGAAGGTGCCGGGATAGTGAACCAATACGGCGGAGATGTTTATATCGGCCGCCAATGCCATGCCGGCGGACATAGTGCACCTGGAACGGGGCAGTACAATTTGTCAGGAGGCAAGTTGACAGTTGAAGATATTTTTTATGTAGGAAAGAATGGAACAGGAGAACTTACAGTTTCCGGCGGTGAAGCTCTGTTGCTGGAAAGCACATTTGGTTTGACCGTGAGTCTTTACGCCGGTTCAACTGGTACGGTTTATCTGACGGGCGGAATTCTTGGCGTGGGGAGAATGCGAGATTATCAGGGTTACGGAAGCTTCTTTTTTGACGGAGGAGTTCTCAAAGCTCTCTCTTCAAGCACAAGCTTCATGACAGGGCTCGATGTTGCCGAAGTCCGTGAAGGCGGAGCCGTTATCGATACTGCCGGTGAAAACATCACCATTGCCCAGTCGATAGCGCATGACTCCCGGAGCAGTGAACCAGCCAAGGATGGTGGTCTGACGAAAACAGGGGAGGGAACCCTGATCATGACAGGCACACTCGGGTTCACCGGGGATCTCGGTGCTGACGGTGGCACGCTGAATCTTTCGAGTGCCACGTATTCGCTCACGTCCGGCAGTGGACTTTGGGGTTCCGGCACACTGATTCCTCCGGCCGGGAGTATGACGGTTTCTTCTGCCAGTTTTGTTGCGCCCGGTTCCACCAATGGAGTCGGCACGTTGACGGTTGACGGCGATCTGACGGTTGAAGGAGAGTTGCGCATGAATATCAGTGATGACGGAACAACCTGCGGAACGCTGGGTATGGGAAGCAATCAGCTTAACTTTAATGCTGGTTCAGAGCTGGTCATTGCAAATCCGGAAAAACTCAATGAAGACGTTTCTTATACTATTGTTACCGGGTCAGATATCAGCGGACTGCCCGATGTTACCGGACTTCCGGATAACTGGACGGTTTCGACGACGCAGAGCAATACCATCCGCATTATTTACAATTCCGGTACTCTGATTCTTGTGCGGTAAGATATTCCGTCCGGATCAGGTGGCTACGTAGCTGCCGGCTTTGGAGTGCGCAGACCCTGTCTGCGCTTATAAATGTGCGACCCTGCCATGCCACGGCGTAATGCCGCTTGCGGCATGACGGAGGAAGCACTTCGCACGGCCCGGACATATATTTCCTGGTGCGGTGAAATTGTACAGAACAGCCGGGTCCCCGACCCGGTGAACAATACATCTAAACAGAAGAGACATTTACAGATTTATGAAAACACTGATAAGCACTTTTTTAATTACAACAGCCCTTTTATCTATGGCCCAACAGCCGTATGCCCCATACCGGGATCTGTCGCAAGACAGGTCCAGACATGTGATTATTGAAGCGGGGACACCGGAAATTTATCAGGGTCACGCTACCACCGTATTGCTGGCTGATGGTAAAACCATGTTTGCGGTCTGGACATTGAATCACGGCGGTCCATGCGGGCCGCTTGCTCTGAGTGAAGATGGCGGCAAAACCTGGAAACGTGTGGATGAACGCCTTCCGGAAGAGTTCAAAAAATACAGAAATTGCCCGGCTATTTACAGGATGACGGATAAGCAGGGCAAAGAACGTCTTTTCATTTTTGCCTGCGGCGAAGCCGATCCCGGTAAAAGCCGCTCTATTGAGATGGCGCGGGTGATGAGTGAAGATGGCGGCAAAACCTGGGAGATGATGCCGTCTATTCCTGTTACCTGCGTTATGCCCATTTGCTCCATGATACAACTCAAGGATGGGTCATACCTCGCACAGTATAACGATCGTTGGCCGGAAAAACAGAAAATATGGAATCGCGTTTTCCAGATGACATCTTCGGATGGCGGACTCACCTGGAGCAAAGCCACGCTGGTTGCTCAGCATCCGGAGATGAATCTCTGCGAGCCCTTTCTTCTGCGCTCACCGGATGGAAAAGAAATCTGCGCGATCCTGCGTGACAATGCAAAAAATGCTTTAAGCAAATTGATCTTCAGTCGGGATGAAGGCAAAACCTGGAGCGAACCCGAAAATTCATCCTGGGGATTAACCGGACATCGTCACCATGGTGTGCAGTTGAAAGATGGACGCTGGGTGATTGCTTTTCGCGATATGGCACCCAAGAGTCCAACTCAAGGTCATTTTGTGGCCTGGGTCGGAAGTTATGATGAGATTAAGAAGAAGTGTCCGGGAAAACGGATCAAACTGCTGCACAGCAATGCGGGCATGGACTGCGGATATGCAGCTCTATCTCTTCTGCCTGATGAAACCATTTTTGCGGTAACTTACATCAAGTACAAACCCGGAAAAGACAAACACTCTATTGTGGGTGTGCGTTTTAAGATGGATTAATTGCTGCGTAAATTTTAACCACGAAGAGCACGAAGTTCTTGGAGCAGCATAGCCGCAACCAATTTATTTTAACTACGAAAAACGCAAATGACGCGAAAATAATTACTACACATGTAATTATCCACAAAGAACACATAGAACGCAAAGAAAGAGAGTGATATGAGTGAAGTTTTGAGTTTGTGTGATCAGATCCGGGAAGTTGCTTATGCCATACATGTGTATCATGGAAATGGATATTTGGAAAAAGTCTATGAGAATGCTTTGGTGCATAGATTACGAAAAGAGGGTTTCGATGTTGAACAGCAATATCCTATTGTGATCCGGGACGAAGATGGAACGGAAATTGGAGAGTATTTTTCTGATATTATTGTTGACAAATCTGTAATAGTAGAATTAAAGGCTCTAAAGACGTTGTCTGGAGAGCATGAAGCGCAATTATTTAACTGTTTGAAAGCAACAAGGATTAAAGATGGATTATTAATAAATTTTGGCTCTTATAAGTTTCAAATCAAGAAACTTATATATTCTTAAACAAGGCAGCATTAATGATCTTTGTGTTCCATGCGTTCTTTGTGGACAAATTAAAAACGTACATAAAAAACAATAAAATGCATGATAGTAGCACGAAAGGCACGAAATTAATTGTCTTAAATATAACCATATATGAGTAAAATATGAAAACCCATATTCACCTCTTGGGTTAGATTACAAATCAATAGTTCGAACAGTGTTTTCGTGTTTTTCGTGGTTAGATCATTCCCGAATCCCGAATCAACAATATGCCTGTTCTGCTATTCTTGAAAGAACTTAATGTCTGGAAATATAACTGTCGTTGATAACAGAACTGTCCGGAGTGAACGAATCCGGCAGGCCGGCAATAGTATGAACATAACTGACCAGCTCGTTAACCCTTTCAATGCTTTCAAAAGCCATTTTAAGCAGTTCATCCTGCGTCTCTGAAACAGCTCCCGCCTGTTGTTTCCGAAGCATTTCAATGACCCCGCTCGAAACTGTCAGCGGCTGAATAATCTCCTGGTTCAGTTCGGCATAACGGTCAAGCAGATCCTCACGTGTAAGTTTCAGAGAAAAACCGCGACGTCTGGCATAAGCTTCAAGGCCAGCGACTGTATCTTTATCTTCATCCACATCACGGGCAAATGAGCTTATGGCTATTTGTGAATCGCTGCTCATCTCCAGCAAAGTGGTACGTACTGTTTCCAAAGCTTCGACTACACGGCCGAGTTCATCCTTCGGATTTTCGCTGTTGCCCTCCAGCAATTCAGCTGTTTGACGCAGGAGCTCAGCCAGTTTTGACGACTGCTTTTTTCGTTTTTCCTTTTCCGCACTGCGCTTTTCTTCATCACGCAAGCCTGCGTCAAAGGGCAACAAATCCGATTCAGCCTCTCCCATCAGCTCTGCGGAAAGGTCAAACACTCCATCCTCGGTAGCTGCTGCAGAAACTTCTCTTACGGCTGTGCCGCTGCGTGTTTCAGCCTCATCAATGTCTTCAGCGTCTTCCTCAACTCTGCGATAGGCCACACTCACCACGGACACAGATCTGACACCTTCAGCCGTTAAAAGGGCTTCCACTCCCGAATCCTTGGTAATCACAGCGGCTGGCCGGGCAAGAATTTTTATACTGCGTTCAAAATCCCTTTCCGATACCGGTCTGGTAAAAAGCAGACCTGCTATATCAAGTTGGGAAAAGCGCCTGACCAGATTGGACGACACCGATGAATCAAGATCTTCACTGAATCCATTGACACAGATCAGATTGTTTTTGACCGTAAACTCGAGAACTCCGTAGCGGTTTAATTTTTCATATACCTCTTCATAAACTCGCTGTATAGCGGTCTTGGTTACATTGTGCACAGGCCCGTAAACAGCCACCTGATTCAACAGCAGGCCTAAAGAACGTACAAGAAGGCGTGCATCAGTACTTTCTGTTCTGGGATATCTCATTCCTTACTTATTCCTCGTTAACTGCTGATTCTGATGCCGATTCGATAGATATTATCTCATCAGCGGACTTACTGGCGGACGAGTGAAGATACGGCTCAGCCGAATAAAGCCTTTTAGTATTCATTTTGTTTAAAAGGTCCCTGATCTGAATAACTGCTTCATAGCTCATTTCCAGCATCTTCTCCGCATTTTCCCTGTCGTCAAAACCGTTCATCTTCAGGAGCTCCAGCGAAGTCAGAAGAACTGTAGCGGGCTGCCCTATGGCATGACACACTCCCGCCAGGCTCTCAATCATTATCCGGTTCCGCTCAGCCTGGTACTCGGCAATAACGGCTCTGCGCTCATCAGCCATATCCCGTATAGAGAGCACAAGCCCCATAAGATCGCCATCCCGGCTTTCATTGGGAACAGCGGTTATATAAAACCAGCTGCTGTTTTTCCCGTTAACTACACATTGCTCACCGTGCCACTCTTTACCTTCCTTGATAACACTGGACATAATAGGATTAACCACAGTCTTGACATCAAACCAGTGCTCCATCTTTTTATTAACAACCGCGCTGAACTTTCCATCACCCAGCAACTCAACCATTTTGCGATTGGCGTAGATAAGCACCCCCTGTGTATTGGCAATCCCAATGCCTGAATCGGTGTTGTCCATCGCCAGATAGGTGGAATGCAGGTTTTCCTCAGCTATGTAACGGCTCTGTATATCGCGGATCAGGAAACAGATATAAGAGGCTCTGTCCTCCCTGTTCCCCAGAGGAATTATCTCTACAGCGCTATAATCCTCTCCGCCTTTATGAACAGCGAAGGCCTGAATACGCATAAAACGCCCTTCGGCAATCCCTGCCCTGATTTTTTTCACCAGATCATCATCAACCCCGGGAACCAGCCTGCGTATATCCATACCCGGGAAATCCGAATCCTTATATCCGAAAAAACTGACCGCACGGGTATTTACAGCCAGAATAAAACCATCCATATCCGTCATAAGGATGGAATCATAAGCGTGTTCAAACAAAAAGCGGAAATCAACCGAATCAAAATAATCCGCGGGGACACCACCTTTTTTCTGCTCTTTATTTCTTGATGCGCCACCTCTGACAGAACTTAAAGGTCTGATGTCAATTTTAATTGTTTGTGATTTACCCTCACTCATGATTTCATTTTCACACATATTCGCCTCGGGTGTCAAATACTTGTAAAAGGCTGACATAGTTCTTTTACAGGCAATTACAGGATATTTTGCTCAGAAGCATACGTCGTATTCATCCCGTTAAACATGTTAAACGGGAAATCCGTGATTTCTATCCGTTTTTATAATTTAGCCGATCAAGGGAAAAAGCCGATTACGCATATTATTCTACCGCCGTTTAATTACAACTGAAAGCGGCTTTGATCTTGCAACCCTCACACCTATTCTGACATAATCAGTGCATCCTGCGGGAGTTATAAACAACACGGAACTGAAACAACAATTCGGCATCATTTCTGCTTCACAGATCAGCACACATGGAAAACAATATAAAAACAATTTTAAAGGACAAAACCGAAACAACTGTGAAAGACGTGGTAGGTCTGGAAATAGGATCCGGACACAATCAGGGTGTTCCGGCCGTGCGGTTGCGTACAAACAGGGGCAAAACCGAGTTGCTTGCAGCTGGCTTTGTAAATCTTGATGACAAACTGCCGCAAAACCCGGAAGCACTGGACAAACCCTCGGGAAGCTGGTCTCTGCCGAAAGAATTCCACGCACCCAAGGCGGCTGTCGCGGTAACATCTCCGGCTGCGATTCTGCGCCAGACATCGGAAACAAATTCAAAAGGAGAGGAAAAGCTGACTCACAGACGAGCATTCATGGAGACAGACAAAGATTATCCGCCTCTGCTTTCTTCCATGCCGGATTTCCTCGCGGCCTGGGTGGCACAGCGATTCCCTGAAGGTCATCGTCCCACAACACGGTCCATCCAGACATCCTCTGCAGCAGCTATCAACTGCTTCCTGACCGGTCCTGTACCGCAGGAAAACCCGGGAGCGGCGATAACGGTATTCTGTTTTAAAAACTATTCCTCTATAGTGGCCTTTTTTAAAGGCAATCTCGTGTTATACCGTGAACATCCTGTCGGATATATGACTATCAAAGAGGAAATCAGCAAAAGCATGAATATAGATATTGCAATGGTTGACAGTCTTATAGACGATTCGGTAATTGATATCAGTTCTATTATAACCCCTCCTCTGAACGCACTCTTCCGTCAGGTTGATATATCATCTGATTATATCTCGCGCCGGAAGAACTGCCCTATTGAAAACTTTTATATCTACGGCCTGCCGGGCGGGGTCAAGCACTGGACAAAAACTTTCAGGAATTTAATTAAAAAACCGCTGCATCATCTGCATCCTTTCGGCGGCATTTCCTGCAGCAGCAGGAAACTGCATCTGCCTGAGTCCTTTGAAAGAGATGCTCCTCTGTTTACAACTGCAGTGGGAGCGGCAAAAGCTCTGCTGGAGGATACATGAGCAAACCCCTGCACCTCAACCTTATCAAAGAAGAAGAACTGTTCAGTTCCTGCCCGATCAGAAATCAGGTTATTGCTCCGATTACAGCAGGAGTTATCACTCTGATAACTCTGATATGGTGGTTGCTTCTATATGTGAATTTCGCAAGTCTGGAAAATCTGAATTCCAGACACTCCGGAATCAACAAAGAACTGCAACCCGCCTACCGCAGCGTTTTAGCTTTAAACAGCCGGGAGAAAGATCTTACCGCCCTGACAGGTCAGTTAAAAGCTTTTCAAAACGCGAAACTGCATTACGGCAGCTTTCTGAAAAACATCCCCGGACATATCCGTACTAACGTGCAGTTCACAAAGCTGGAAGTCCTGCCTCCGCCACCTCCGCTTTTTGAAAAAGACAAAAAATCCGGCGGACCTACCAACACATTTGAAAAAGCCGGGATGCATATTACAGGACTCACAACAGGCAATAACGCATTTGATTCTGTAAACTCCCTTCTGAAGGCTTTACAATCAGACATTTACACAAATCTGATTAAACATGCACTGATACCCAAAGGGTCATTCCGGCAGGATACAAGATCCGCCAGAGATGGTCATGTTTTGCGTTTTGAAATCAGATGCGAATGCCGGAACAGGGAGTTTAAACCATGAATCCGTCCTTTTCAGCTTTGGATCTCACCTCGCCGCTCCAGAAAGCCGCATTGATTATCGGAACCGCCATACTGATCAATGCCGCAGTATTATATTTTGCAGTTATGCCCTTAAACAGAAGAATTGAGAAAACAAAACGTGATACGGATAATCTGATTGCGGAAAACAAACGTATCCGGAAAGTTATATCTTCAGCAAATGAAAAAAAAGAGCGTGTTGCGCAGCTGGATAAAGAACACAGGAAAATGGTGAAGGAAGGGGTGCTGGAACCCCTGCTGAATTCTTACGCGATGAAAGCGAAAACCATTCTCGCACCTTACACAAAGATGAGCGGTCTTAACATTGAGAATGTGACCGAACTTCCGCCTATTCCACTGCAGCAGCCGCACCCGATGTCCGGCGTGACCTACTCCAGACAGCCGATTGAATTCACCACATCAGGCTCATATACACAAATGACTTCTATTATATCCTATGCGGAAAAACACCTTCCGATGACAGCTCTATCATCTTTGCAAATAAAAGCTCAGAATCGCGACCCTGAGGTTCATGACATCACCTTTTGTTTTGAGTGGCCCGTAAAAATGGAAACTGACACCTTGCCGGAAAAATAAGCAGCATACCATGAAAAATCAATTTATTTTTATTGCTCTCGTTGTAACTGCAGCAGGTAGCATGTTATACGCAAAACCGGAAGATAAAGCTCTGCGTGATCCCTTCTGGCCCATAGGCTACACTCCCCCGCCGCCTGTCAGCGAAAAGCCTGTCAGAAAAGCCGAGCCTGTTTCTGAACCGAAAAAACCTGAACCGCCGCCCCCGCCTAAACCGGTAACGGAAGAGGACTGGAAAATGGCTCGGAAACTGCTAAAGATATCGGGTTACGCGCTGGCGAAAAACACCAAAGACAAAAAAGACAACAAAAACGAGATTGTTATTATAAACCGGAATTATTATAATACAGGTGATGCTGTTAAAATAATTCATAAAGATATTGAATTCATCTGGAGGGTCGGAAAAATACTGAATAATTCGGTTGATCTGCAACAGGAGTCGGCAACGCGCCTCAAAAACAAATCGGCTGACGTTCCGGATAAAAAGCGGAACAGCCGATCACCAGTACCTATACCCGTTGTCCCCGCAGACGGAATCATGAAATAATCTTTTTTGATAAACACACAGGAGAAAAGCAATGAAGTCGTATAAAACTGTACTGATGTCATCCCTGCTGATTATGGGAATCTGTTCCATAACGCAGGCACAGGAACAAACAGACAGCACCAATGTTGTGCGTGTCATAAGCAAAACAGAGAAAGGCGGGCCTGTAGTCTCTATGACCTTTGACGAAGCGCCCCTTTCAGATGTGATAAAAGCCTTCCGTAACGCGACGGGAGCTAATATCATATCTTCAGGAACAAATCTCCAGCAGTCTGTAAGTGTACGGCTGGACAACGTGCCCTGGCAGAAAGGGCTTTCATCCATTCTCGAACCTCAGGGAATGCAACTGGTTGAAAAACCCGCTGGATCAGGCATATACCTGATAAACGTCAGAACTGTAGAGATACCCAAGGTAACAAAAACATTCCAGCTTTCCAACGCCAAGGTCGCGGATGTTGAAGAGCTCTTCGCAGCAGTACTGGGTTCAGAGGGCAAGGCAACTGCTTTTCCCGCATCCAACACCATTATTGTGACGGCACCGGAAAAAGAACTTAATGAGTGCGAAATGATCCTCAACGCAATCGACGCACCCACTCGGCAGGTCTATATTGAAGCCCGGTTTGTTGAAATGAGTGCCGCCGCCAGTAAAAGTCTGGGCTTAAAATGGGACACTTTGAACGAATGGGGAGCAACCGCAAGCAGCATGCGGGGCGGCCTCCAAAACAATAACTCCAGAATAGCCACATACCCGACGGAAACCATAACAACAGAAGACTCATTGGCTGGTGATGGCACAAAACGCGATTTAGGCGTCAGCGTGATACCGGACAAGATAGAGGGGTCCACTATGGCGGGAACATTACCGAATGACATGACCTGGGAGCGGGTACGCGCCTATGGAGGAATGATGAATCTCGATGATTTTCGCATCGCCTTGAGTGCTTTTGAACAAGCGGATGGCGTAACCGTATTTTCAAATCCGAAAGTCATCGTCGCAAATGAGGAAAAAGCCAAGATTGACATGACCACGAAGGAGCCCAATATAGAAGTGGATTACCAGGCGGCAACAACTGAAGGTCAGCGCGACAGTGTATCCACAAAACTAGCAATTATACCGGGAGAAGAAGAAACTTTTGTGGGTGAAGCCTTCTTCAGTTACGGAATTACACTTGAAGTGACTCCCCGCATAAGCAACTCCGGTCTGATTACAGTTACCATTGAACCTTCGATCAGTGACAAAGTCGACGATTATGCTGTTCAGGGCCTGGATGACAGTATGCCTGTCGGACGCTTCCCCATCATTGATATGCGCCGGATACAGACTGTTTTCAGCATGCAAAGCGGGAAAACCGCCGTCATCGGCGGTCTTTCTATGACAAGTAACAGCAAAGAGGACAGCGGAATACCTTTTCTCAAAGATATCCCGTGGATAGGCCCACGCGTATTCGGATGGAAAAACCGCCAGAAGGAACAGAAGGAAATTGTTATTTTCGTTACAGTCGGCATAGCGGATCCTGTGACTATAGAAGAAGACGCCGGAATGCCGCGCAACGCTGTTCTCAGTCGTGATGTCATGAATGGAAAAATAAAAGAGCCGTATCAGATGACCCGTCAGGAACTGTTCGGACTTTCTGACAAAAAAATTGATATGACAAATGACGCAGACGAACCGGAAGCAGAGGAAACAGCCGTGGCGGAAGAGCCTGAAGAGGAAAAAACCGAGGAAAAGGTGAAAGATATTCCTGAAGAATCGGCCGAAGAGATTGTTACGGAAAAAGAAGCCGCTGAGATCGAACCTATTCTGGCAGACTAACGGATATAACAACAAAAGAACAATAGGACCACGGAGAACACGGAGGCACGGAGAGGATGTCATAAAAATTTCCCTCTGTATCTCAGTGTCCTCTGTGGTTAAGATTTTGTGTTTTTAAGGAGGCGGGAAATGGCTCAGATAAACAAATATCTAGAATATGTTGTAAACAATGACGGCAGCGATCTTCACCTGTACGCTGAACAACCCCCCTATGTACGTATTCATGGGAACCTTTCCGCAATTGAGCCGATTCCATTGAAAAGCGATCAGATTCTGGATATGCTCAAAGAGATCATTCCGGAAAAGAACTGTAAAGAGCTGGTGGAAGAAAAAGATACAGACTGCGCTTACGAAATTCCCGAGATGGCACGCTTTCGTGTAAACGGCTTCAAAGAGCGTCTCGGTTATGCTGCGGTGCTGAGGCAGATTCCGGATTTCATTCCCACCTTTGATGACCTGCGCCTGCCCGAAGCTCTGCGGGATTTATGTCTTCTTTCCAAAGGTCTTGTTATAATCACCGGACCCACGGGTAGCGGCAAATCCACCACTCTGGCATCAATGATAGACTTCATTAATGAAAGCCGTAATGAACATATAATCACCATTGAAGACCCCATTGAATTTGTCCACAAATCCAAAAACTCGGTTATAAACCAGCGCGAGATGCACCGCGACGCCACCAGCTTCCCCAAGGCTTTGAGAGCTGCATTGCGTGAAGACCCGGACATCATACTGCTGGGTGAAATCCGTGACCTCGAAACAATGGAAACTGCAATGGAATGTGCCGAAACAGGCCATCTCGTTTTTGCTACTCTCCACACAAACAACGCTGTAGCGACAATTGACAGAATCATCGATAAATTCCCAGCGGACAAGCAGAACCAGATCCGTGCAATGTTGGCTGATACACTCTCGGGTGTTGTCGCCCAGACTCTGTGTAAAAAACTGGCGGGTGGACGAATAGCCGCATTTGAAATTCTGAAAGCCACCTCATCCGTTGCCGCGCTTATCCGCGAAGCGAAAACTTATATGCTCAGATCCGTTATCCAGACGAGCCGCAAAGACGGAATGCAGAGCTTCAATGATGAACTTTTATACCTGGCAACCAACAGGATTATCTCCATAAGGGAAGCCTACATCAAATCTCTGGATAAGATGGAGCTCGAAAACAGACTCAAAGAGGCAGGCATATCGCTCGATTTCCTTGCTGCGGACAAGATGAATGCCCTCAAACGGCGAATTGCCAGTGAACAGACAAAAATTGAAACCGCCATGGATACGCTTAAAAGCCATCCCGACGACCCGGATGCACTTACTGAAATCGCCTGGATTCAGTCAACCAGTGTTTACGACGAACTCCGCAACGGCAAAGCAGCGGTAAAGTGCGCCAGCAAGGCCTGTGATGTAACACGCAACGCCGATCCCCACACACTCATGGTCCTCGGAACAGCCTATGCCGAAGCCAAAAATTTTAAGAAGGCCATTGATGCAACACAAAAAGCCATTAAACTCTATGAGGAAATAGAAGCGCAAGAGGAAGCCGCCAACCTGAAACCGCGCATTGAACTCTTTCAATCCAAGCGGCCGTTCCGGAACAGTTAACCTTTAATCATTATTGGAACCACGAAAATCAGGAAATATAAATCTTTTAACAATGAAGCTGTTTAGACATGATTACAGGATTAACATGATAAAGAATATTTTCCAAATATTTTCTCTGTGATCTCTGTGCTCTCTGTGGTTAAATATATTATGTGGTAATGAAATCATGTCAAAAATAAGTTTGGTTGCCTGCCTATGCGTGTACGCACCTGTCTGCCTGACAGGCAGGCGCAGACAGACGAATGAAAGCAGCTTTAAGTTAGATAGCAAACTGAGAGTTCAAGTTTTGTTTTCGTGTGTTTCGTGTTTTTCGTGGTTAAATTATTTCTGTATTGGTTTATAGCATAACACCCCAACAGGAGAGAGATGAAATATCTCACATACATCGGAACATACACAAATGAACGCAAAGAGGGAATTCATATATTCGAGAGCGACACCGAAAGCGGAGCATTCACTCCTGTCGGTTTAGTAGGTGGAATCGAGAACCCCACCTACCTTAATCTCAACCGCGATAAAACACTGCTTTACAGCACACTTGGGATTCCCGGGCCGGATGATTCCGGGAAAAACGGGGCGGTGGCCGCATACGCAGTACAGGGAACAGCTCTTAAACTTTTAAACTTCAAGCCGGTTTATGCAACACCTCCCTGTTACGTGGCTCTTGATAGAACTGAGAAATCTCTCATTTTCGCGGAATACACCAATGCTGTCGCGGGAGTTTTCGAGCTGGATGACGATGGTTCAATAGCGGATACCCCGCCGCAGACTGTTGTTCACAAAGGCATCGGCCCAAATAAAAAACGGCAGGATAAAGCACATGCGCACTGCGCTGAAATGACACCTGACAACAAATATATCTGCGTTGTCGATCTCGGCATAGACACTATAAAACTCTACGATTATGAAAACCGTCTGGATGGCCTTGCAGAGGCCAGCGGTATGGCTTTGAAAACCAAAGGCGGTGCCGGTCCGCGGCATATCATATTTCATAAAAATGGCAATTTGGCTTTTGTGATTAATGAACTCGACAATACACTGAGTTCATATCATTACCACTGCGACGGGTTCAGTCACATACAGACATTGAGCACTCTGCCGAAAGATTTTCACGGGAAAAGCACAACAGCGGCAATCAAGATCAACGCTGCCGGAGACCGCCTGTTCGCTTCCAACCGAGGGCATGACAGCATAGCGACCTACGGACTGGATTCCGCGTCCGGCAAAATGGAATTAATGGCTATATCCAGGCTGGAAGGAACTCAGCCCCGTGATTTTGAAATGATGCCCGGAGAAAAATTTATGCTGGTTGCCTATCAGTCGGGCAACGGCCTGCAGTCATATTCCTGCGACCCCGGCAGCGGGAAGTTAAATGCGTCCCATGCGGTTTATGCCATGCATCAGCCTGTCTGCGTGAAATTCGGGGCGCAAATCAATTAATTTATTACGGAAAAACGCATGAGAACCGCCGTTATCATCCCCTGCTTCAACGAAGCTGTTGCCATTGCCAAGGTAATCAATGAGTTTCGCGACGCTCTTCCTGAAGCTGAGATCTATGTTTACGACAACAATTCAAGCGATCAGACCGCTGAAACTGCCTCTCAGGCGGGGGCTACAGTCAAAACCGAATTGAGGCAGGGTAAAGGAACGGTTGTCAGACGGATGTTTGCAGACATAGAAGCCGATATCTATATTCTGGTTGACGGCGACGACACCTATCATGCCGCCAGCGCCCCCGCAATGATAAAAACCTTGGTCGATCAGGAGATGGATATGGTCTGTGCCAACCGAATCGACAGCGGCGGAAACGGCACCTACCGTTCAGGACATCGTTTCGGCAACTGGTTGCTTACAAATATAATCCGCCTTTATTTCGGAGGAAATTTTATTGATGTTCTTACCGGTTACAGAGCTTTCTCCCGCAGATTTGTTAAATCATTTCCCTGTCTGACCACAGGATTTGATATTGAATCGGAACTGACCATTCATTCTCTGGCTCTGCGTATTCCTGTTGCGGAAATTCCCGCACCCTACCAGGAACGTCCTGAAGGTTCGTTCAGTAAACTTTCCACCGTCAGGGACGGAACAAGGATTCTGCACACAATAGTATCTCTTTTACGTCAGGAGAAACCACTGACTTATTATGGGGCACTGGGAAGCTTCTGCGCCGCTGTAAGTGTTATTTTATCAATTCCTGTTTTCATCACTTTTCTTGAAACCGGGCTTGTTCCCCGTTTCCCGACAGCTTTTCTGTCAATGGGTCTGATGATTCTAGCGGGTATTTTCCTGATATGCGGCTTAATACTGGATACTGTCACAAAAGGACGCCGGGAAATGCGCCTGCTGGCTTTTCTGAGTATTCCCCACCCGTCAAATCAATCAACAAAAACAAATTAATATTATGCAGACTGAAGATACTATGCCGGATAACTGCAACGCTACGCTCTGGAAAGATGACAATAAACATTGGAACTCCAGGTTGGTTCCGCCTCTGATTCTGCTGACCTGCTTTTTGACTCTTTTTATAATTCCGCTTAAAATTCTCAGTTATGGTTATCTTCCCGGTGATGATGCAATGCGTCATGCGGGAAAAGTTCTTTCAAACCTGAGCTGGAACCAGATTCTTGTATCGGCTTACCCTATACCCGATGTACACATCGGCTGGCATCAGTTCCTTTCTTTTTTTCACAGCATGTTCGGGTGCAATGCCGATGACCTTGTTGCAATTGCGATTATCATCCTTTTTTTATGTGTTGCACTTCCTCTTCTTTTCCTTTTCAGAAGACCGGAAAGCTGGATTGCCGGCCTTATCCTCTGCTACAACCTGATAGGTAATGAATATCGCTTTCTGCTCGGCCGGCCTTATGTAGCTTATGTTGCTGTTATTATGGCAGCTCTTGTATTGAGAAAAAAACTCAACCAGAAAGACACATGCTGGAAAACGGTTATCCTGCTGACCATAGGCATGGCCGTATCAGTATGGTGGCGCACAATGTGGTTTCTGTATCTGCTTCCCATTGCGACGTTTCTGATGGCACGTCAATGGCGCGCCGCACTGCGTCTGAGCGGAATGCTTGTTGTATCCACCCTTTTCATGGCTGCAGCCAGCGGTCAGCCTTCATTGATATTCAAATCGCTGATGCTGGCTTTTGAGGTCATGGGTAGCAGCGACTATACAACACAGCTCGTAACCGAATTGCAGCCTCTACCTCCTCGCATTGGCATAATACTGATTCCGGTTCTGATTATAATTTCAATTAAATTCCGCAAGGGAAACATAAAACATTTTGTTGATTCCCCGGTTTTTTATCTTTTTGTTCTGAGCTGGTGTCTGGGATACTCTTCGCAGCGCTGGTGGATAGATTTCGGCGCCCCCGCAATACTGGTAATGGTCTGTGAAGAGACAGATGCTCTTCTATCCGGAAAATCAAACACTCTGACGCCCTGGTTCAGTCTCGCCCGGGGAGGCACGGCACTGATAGCCTGCGCTATTCTCTATCTGGCTATGACAGGCGATCTGAATTCCAGATGGACATCCGCTCTGCATAACGAATATGTTGATACAACTGACCATTCCATTCAAAAAGGCCTTCCCGGCCAAGAAGGCATAATTTACTCACCGAACATGAGTGTTTTTTACCAGACCTTTTTCGCGCATCCTAATGCCGGATGGCGTTATATTCTCGGCTATGAAGCCGCCTTTATGCCTCCGGATGATTTCAGGATCTTCCGCAACATTCAGTGGAACAACGGGGCATGGAAAGCTTTTGACCCGTGGATTGACAAGATGCGTTCCCAGGACAGGCTCTGGATAATGAAGGCAGTCGGAGCGCCGCATCCCGGGATAGATTCGTTGGAATGGACGCGGATAACCTCCCGTATATGGAGCGGACGAAAAACCGGTCAATCCACAGAAAAACCTGTTTCCGCGAGCTTGCCGAAAAAATCATGAGCAGGGAAAACAGTTATTTTAAATTTTTCTCTTTCGGTCTGGATAATTTCGCCTCCAGAAGTTTAATCCGTATCAGAACAGCGGCAGTGGAATTTTTCCTGGAACAAGCCGACCCTGAAGCGACCGACCTGGTTCTGGATGCAGGGGTTTCCGATGAGGATCATCCATCATCTAATTTTCTGGAGAAACGCTATCCATATATCAACCGTATAACCGGCTTGAGCTGCCATGATTTTTCCGGACTGGAAAAGGTGTACCCCGGTTTCTCTTTCGTACAGGGGGATGCACGCAAGCTTCCTTTTGAAGACAGATGTTTTGATTTTGCCTATTCACACGCAGTAATTGAACATGTGGGCAATTCCGGAAATCAGACGGATTTTATCCGGGAACTTGACCGGGTTACGAAAAAAGGATTTTTTTTCACAACGCCGAACCGTCTTCATCCGCTTGAGTTCCATACAGGTCTGCCTGTTATTCATTATCTTCCAAAAAAACTGCACTGGAAACTTTATACCATGCTGGGCAAGGGTTTCTACGGCGATATGAACAAGTTGAACCTGCTTACCGTTCATCAGATAAAGCATCACGTAAATACCGCCCTGGGTGACAAAGTGGACATCACCGTGAAAAGCCTTTACTGGATGGGTTTCCCGGCCATAATAATGATTTATGTGAGAAAAAATTCAAAAGGTTGAAGGTTCCATCCGCCAAATACTGAACCCGTCTCCGAAATAAAATATGCAGAATCCCTGATTTATTGTCACTGATTGTTTCTATTAACACGGAGACACAGAGAACACAAATGTAGTAGCCGCTTTAAAAGCGGCACAGCCAGACGGGAAGAATTAGCGTTGGTGCGCCGGGTAGGGGACCCGGCCTACAGCTGCGCAGCCATCCGATCCGGGAAGAATTAGTGACAGGCTTTAATTTGTTTCCTCATTCGCGTCTATTCGCAGATTAAAGCCGAAATAACGCACTGCATTACGGTAGCAGATATCTTTCACAATCTCACCTGTCCACTCAATATCATTCGGAATGCGGCCCTGCTCTATATCGTTTCCGAACATATTGCAGAGGATACGACGGAAATACTCATGACGGGTATAACTCAGAAACGAGCGGCTGTCGGTAAGCATACCCACAAAACGACTCAGCAGACCAAGCTGGGAAAGCGCCTCCATCTGACGCAGCATTCCATCGCGCTGGTCGTTAAACCACCAGCCGCTGCCAAACTGCATGCGCCCGATATCAGGTCCGCGCTGGAAATTACCCAGCATAGTCCCAATCAATTCATTGTCGCGCGGATTAAGCGTATAAATCACCGTACGGGGCAGCGTATCGTTCATTTCAAGCCGGTCGAACAGCTGCGCCATATCTTCTGCCACATTCCAGTCGCCGATGCTGTCGAAACCTGTATCAGGTCCCAGCTTACGAAACATCTTCGTGTTATTATTCCGCATAGCGCCGTAATGAATCTGCACTGTCCAGTCTGAACGGCTGTCCATTGCAATGCACTCAAAAAGAACCGCACTGCGGAATTTTTCAATTTCTTCACGGGAAAGAACTATATTCGAGCGTGCTTTACTGAATATGGATTTAATATCGTTTTCCGTATAATCAGCGGCATACAATCTTTCCAGACCATAATCCGAGATGCGGCATCCGCGTTCTGCAAAAAAATCATGCCGCTTACGCAAAGCGCACATGAAGGAATCCCATGAATCAACCTCAACTCCCGCAGCTTCTGACAACTCATCCATCCATCCGTTCCAGAATTCAATGCGGTCAACAGCCATGGCTTTGTCAGGACGCCAGGCTGGCAGCATCTGAACATTGAAATTAGAGTCTGCAACTGCAGTATGATGTTCCAGAGTATCAACCGGATCATCGGTGGTACAAACCAGTCGCACATTACTCCGTTTCATGAATCCCCGTGCGCTGAAATCCGGCTGCCCCAGTTTTTCAGAGGTGATTTTCCAGATTTCATCAGCAGTTGCCGGAGAGAGCAGTTCATTGATGCCGAAATAGCGCTTCAGTTCCAGATGTGACCAGTCAAACAGGGGATTACGCAGAAGATAAGGCATGGTCTCAGCGAACTTCTCAAATTTTTCACGATCTGCCGCTTCGCCGGTTATAAAACGCTCGTCAACTCCGTTGGAACGCATTGCCCTCCATTTATAGTGGTCTCCGCCCAGCCATACCTGACTCATGTTTTCCCATTTTTTATCCTCCGCAACTTCCACTGGAGGAAGATGACAGTGATAATCGATAATCGGCATCTCTGCCGCGTAATCATGATAAAGCGCTTTTGCGGTTTTATTCTGTAATAGATAATCGTCGTGTATAAATGTTTTCAAGCTCATGTTATCTCTTTTCCCGCGAATCTCCGCGAATATTGCACTTTAAATTTTCCCTCTACTTCGTAGAGTCGTTAATCACTAAAAATTTAAAGCGCTGAAATTGGTGTTAAAACTACAATCATTATTCTTAATAGTAATCCTATGATAAGGATATTTCAAGCGATTAGCGACCCCACGCAGTGGGGATGAAATCCCCTTATCCATTCGCGGAGATTCGCGGGCAAAACATCTTTATCTTAAATTCTTTCGTACTACTATCATGCATTTTCTTGTTTTTTGTGCACGTTTTTAATTTGTCCACAAAGAACGCATGGAACACAAAGATCATTAATGCTGCCTTGTTTAAGAATATATAAGTTTCTTGATTTGAAACTTATAAGAGCCAAATTTTATTAATAATCCATCTTTAATCCTTGTTGCTTTCAAATAGTT
>JAWOEI010000094.1:0-25684 GCA_046482825.1 Kiritimatiellia bacterium | reverse complement strand
TTTATAGAGGATTGTATCTGCATGACATATCATACATAAGGAGTGAACAATGAAAATCCGTTTAACAAAAAATTACGGTACATCAGGCGGGTATGCATTACATGCCTTGCCGTTTATTCTGACTCTGGCGCTTTTCAACGCAGGTTCTTTGTGGGCTGCGAGCGGTACCTGGAACGGTTCGCAGAATGCCGAATGGACCAACGATGCCAACTGGAGCGGTTCGTCCTATCCGTCAGGAGGCGAAACCGCGACCTTCGATAATGCTGGCAACGGCAACATATCCATCTCGGTCGCCGGGCTTTCGTCCCTTCTCAATATGACTTTCACCGGTTCCTCGGTGGAATCCTATACAATCGGCTCGCCGGGCCAGAAAATCACTCTGCTTGCCGGAAGCGAAATCCTCCTCGCGGCGGACGCAGCCAACAGTCAGAATATAATGGCTGATCTGGAAATGCCGACCGGCACCTCGCCATTCACGTTCCGCAATGACAATCCCGAGCGTACGCTGACACTCGAACGGATCCATGGCTATACCGTGGGCGGTGTCAACAAAAGTATGTATTTCGACGGCTCCGGCCCCATAGTCGTCAATGATCTCGACAATATGGCAAGTGATGTATATATTTATCACCGCACCACCAGCACAGTTGATTTGGCTGGCGATTAGATTGATATGAGAAGTCTTGATCTGAGCGGAACCAATGCGGTACTGAATCTCAATAGCGGTAGCGTGATGACGTTCCTCAGTGGCTGGAAGAACATCACAGCAACCGAAAACGCCACGATTAACGGTCCCGGTGAAATCGTGCTGAAAACCAACAGCGGCGACGACCACGGCAATAATGCCGTAGCCACCGGCAAAACTTTGACGATCAACGCCAGGCTGACCGGCGATACCGGTTTCCAGTATTACAGCTCGTCCGAGGACGCCCTTTTCGGCACCATCGTGCTGGCCGGTGAGAATACCTACACCCGCAGTACATACATGAACGCTCTGGGTCCCGCCACTCTCCAGTTCTCCACTATCAGCAACAAGGGCGTTCCCGGCAACCTCGGCTCCGGCACCAACATCGTCTTTGGTCATCCGGAGTGCCGTTTCCGCTATGTGGGCACGGGTGAAACAACCGATAGGGTTCTGGATATCACATCCGGCGGCATTCTGGAACACGCCGGTTCAGGAACACTTGTTTTCACAGCACCTACCGAGGCGAGTGAATCCGGCGACAAGACTCTCACACTGCGAAACTTCGCGGCTGCCGACGGAGAAATGCGCGGTGCGATCGTGGACGGTTCGGGCACTGTTTCCATTATCAAGCAGGGCGACGGCACATGGCTCCTCTCAGCGGCAAACACATTCAGCGGATCCATGGATGTGGAGGCAGGCGTGCTCAAGCTTTCCGGTTCCGACGCAGCCGTCGCTTCAGCCTCTTCTTGCTCCGTTTCCAACGGCGCGACCCTTCTGCTCGACAATACCGCGGCTGTCAACAATACTGACCGCCTGAACGATTCCGGAGCTGTGACGCTCTTGGGCGGCACACTCGATTTCAATCACGATGCGGGCGCAACCGACTTCAGCGAAAGTGCCGGCGCGCTTACCGCCGGATACGGCACCTGCACGGTTCAGATAGACCAGGCGGCGGAAGCACAGACTTCAACGCTGACCTTCTCGTCGCTCAGCTGCCTCTACGGTGCGACACTGAATTTTGCCGGTACGGGTCTGGGAGAAAGCGACCGCAGCCGCGTATTCATCACCGGTCAGGCTGAGGGCCCGCTCGGCGAATGGGTTACGCTCAACGGCCAGCCAGCTTATTACAGCACCACCGACGGTGTGACCACCCCGCCTGCGTGGAGCGTCAGCGAGATCGCCGCGCGCGGTCCTTCGTCCGTTATTCCCGACAACGCAAGCGCCGATGTACGCATCACGCAGCCCGGCACCTCCGGGCCGATCACTTTGGCCGGCGATCCTGTAAACAGCGTCGCCTATCTGCGTCAGTGCACTGACACCGCGGCTGAGGTTGACACCGCGAATAAGACTCTGCAGGCCTACAGCGTCGGCATCACCAACAACCAGGCCGCGCTGACCGTCGGTCAGAGTATTGGCGACGGTTCGCTCGCACCGCTTGCGGAAGGCGGTACGCTGGATATCGATAACGATTCCACCAGCGACCTGACGGTCAACGCCGCACTGGCGGATCACACGAGTGCTTCATCCGTCGCCAAATACGGTATCGGTAATGCGGTTATCGCGGGACCGACTCTGCACACCGGCCGGACGGAAATCCATGAAGGCACAATGACTTTTGCGGGGCACACTGTCACGCAGCTGCTTTCCGGCGCCGTCAGCGGCGCGGGAACACTGGTCAAAACAGGCACCAACATACTTGATCTGGTTGCAGTCTGCTCCGGTTTTTCCGGTGCGGTCAATGTCAATGAAGGCATCCTGCGCATAGGTGCATTCGAAAGCGCACTCGGCACTGCCGACGGCGGCACAGTGATTGCTGACGGCGCGACCCTGGATGTGGGCGGCGCAGCAACACAGGACACGCTTCACAGCCGGTCCGAGCCTGTGACGGTACAGGGCGCGGGCGCGGATGGCAATGGCGTGATTCTCAACAGTTCCGGACTGCAGCAGATATATGCGCTCGGTAATGTATCGCTGGCCGGCGACGCCACCTTCGGGGGGCTCTCACGCTGGGATTTGCGGGACGGTGCATTCGACATGAACAATCACAGCGTCACCAAAACAGGACCGTCCATCGTGAGCCTGAGCGGAACAGAAACGGTTACGCCTGGCGGAGATGACGCCTCCATCGATGTGCAGGAAGGGACGCTGCGTATGCAACAATCCACTCAGCTCGGTGGTAGCGCGGCCAACACTGTACACCTGCGCTCCGGTACGAAGCTTGATTTCTATCAACTGGAGAACAATCCGCTGTGGAGCCTTATCTGTGAGGATGGAACTTATTACCATGCGACATCCAGCATCGATTATGACGAGAACCGTTGGGGCGGGCCGGTTACACTGAACGGCACGTTGAATCTGACCTTCAGCGGCGAGCAGCGTTCGGGTTTTGAGGGCTTGATTTCAGGAACAGGCTCCTTGCTGGTGACCAACAGCGCCTCCTCCAAACCCTACTTCTATATTACAGGAACCAACAACACCTACAGCGGCAAAACCCGTGTTATTGGCGGTTGGCTGATTGTTAATAAAATAGGGAATGTCGGTGAACCCTCATCTATGGGACAGCCCGTGAACGCGGAGGATGCCGCCATTCAGCTCGGCAGCGGCAGCATACCCGGAAGAATTCTGTATAATGGCCCCGGGGAAACCACAGACCGCGAATTTGAGCTGAGCGGCAGCTCTGAAACGGGCTGGGGCACAATCCAGCACGAGGGCACCGGTCCGCTGGTCGTCAGCAACATATCTTTCGCGGCCGGTTCAAAACTCCTGTATATTCAGGGCGGTTCCTACAGTCCGGCAACGCTTGCCGGACCGATTACGGACAGCGTCAGCGGCAATACGGTAGTGCGAAAGCAGAACTCGGGCACCTGGATACTCGCCGGCGACAACACCTACAGCGACACTACCAGTCTAACAGAAAAGGGGGGGCAACTTATCTACACAGGCACCAATAATCTCGCAGGAGCCTTTATTATCAATGAGGGAATTTTGCGACTGCCAGCTGGCGCCTATATGAACACTACGGATGATAAGTTCAGTATCCGTAACAACGGCGCTTTCTATCTCGAAGGCGGCACCTTTATCCGTAATAATCTGACGCATGGCGAGAACCTCAGCATCGGCCACTACGGTAGCGGTTACGGTCACCTCGGCGTTAACAGCGGCACATTGATCGCTCCGCGGCTCTATGCGGGTTGGGCAGGCATCGGGACCACGCGCTTTTCCGGCGGTGAGGTGAATTTTACCCATTATATGCATATTGGAGGCTATAAGTACGGAACCATCACTGTGATGCCAGGCGGAATGATTGATCATTCGGGTACTACTGGGAGTGATGACCTTTATCTTGGTTTTTCTAATGGACGCGGTGAGATGAACATGCTGGGCGGTGTGTACGCTCAGGAGAAAGGGAAGGTGCAGATCGGTAATTCCGGATCGACATCTGCCACCGGTGTCGTCAACCTCTGTTCCGGAAGCTTCACCACAGCTCGTTTCTATATCAGTGCCGGAACCCTGCTGGTGAACTTCGGAGGCGGTGTTCTGCGTTGCATAGATAGCGGGACGACTTACCCCGTCATCGCTGATGACTCCAGCGCACAAGTTCACTCATTCGGGCCCTTCGGAGATTTTGACGGAGGAGCTGTTTTCGACACCAACGGGAATGACTGGAATCTGCCCAAGGCGATTGATGCACCGACTGGTCAGGGCGTGTATTCCATAACGGTTGACTCTCCCGGCCACTCTTATGTCGGCGAACCTTATGTGCAGATTGAAGGTGACGGCTATGGCGCGTGCGCTGTGGCGAACATGGAGGATGACGGCCTTGGACGCGGCACCTACCGTGTGACCGGTGTCACAGTCACCTGTCCCGGCGTGGATTACACAACACTTCCGACTGTCACATTCCTGGGCGGCGGTGTGGATGTCGTGACTTCCACAGTCGATACTGTTACGCTGCAGTCCAATGCCAGCGGCGGACTTAAAAAGATCGGTGACGGCACGCTGACGATTTCCGGCGCCAACACCTACAGCGGTGTGACGGCTGTTGAGGGCGGCACACTCAAGCTGGGCGCGGCTCAGGCTCTGCCGGCGGCTTCGGATGTTGTTCTGGAAGGCGGCACGCTCGACCTCAACGGCGCTACCGTGACCAACGCGGTCAGCGGTACGGGCACACTGGCGAACGGTACGGTCGAGACTGTTCTATCACCTGCTGGCACGGGCACGGTTGGAACCGACAACATCACGCTTTCCAGCGCCGCCATGCGCGGCGAATATCTGGCGGACGTTACGAACGCCGGCGCGTGTGACCTTGTGGCAGTGACCGGAGATATCGATCTCTCCGATTTCACCCTGGAGATTGTCGATACGCAGGAGCTTGACCGCCAGACCATCTACACCATAATGACCTGTACGGGGAGTATGACCGGTGCCTTTGTCGAAGACAACCTGCCGCAGGGCTGGCACGTCTCCTATCAGGTTCCGGGTACGGTTAGGCTGGTCTTTGCCCGCGGTACAGTGATACAGATCCTGTAATCCTGGAAACACCGGTATCCTGTAGTCTTTGCCCGGTCTGCGCTTTGCGTAGCAGACCTGCGCCAGGCGACAGGATGCTGGTTTTCACATTCTGTTCAGCGAAAGTCGCCTGAGGGGGTTCAGCGTTTGTCCGTAAGACTTACGCATAGCGGATCCGATGGCGCATGTGTGGCTTTTTTCCCGTCAACAAAGATGCTGAGTCCTGTGCCTTTTTTATAGAAAATCAATGTCGGGGTGTGTCCAACTGAAATCGCAAGAGAGCAGTTTTTCCGGTTTTACACGCAGGTTTGAGAGCACGGTTTCTGTGCCCATCCTGCCGAAAAGAGTTTTTATCAGCAGAGAGGGAAGGGGCAGAACCGCAGGTCGATGCAGAGCTTTGCTCAGAAGTTTCGTGAACTCCCTGTTGCTTACCGGTTCCGGTGCAACGGCATTAACCGCACCTGTTAAAGAATCATTTTCAATGGCATGGATATAAACACGGCAGATATCCTCAAGTGATATCCAGCTCATCATCTGTTGTCCTGAGCCTATGTGTCCGCCCAATCCTAATTTAAAAGGAGGCAGGATTTTTTTCAGCATTCCGCCTTCAGGAGTCAATACGACACCTGTACGTATGGTTTTTACGGTAATACCTTCTGTTACCGCAGTATTTTCCCACTGACGGCAGACTTCAGCCAGAAAACCTTCTCCGGAAGAGGATTTTTCAGTTAACAGTTCAGGTCTGTCAAATCCGTAATAGTTGATGCCTGAAGCGCAGATTAAGAGTAAGTGTCTGTCCTGTCTGAGAATTTCCCGCGTGAGGATTCCGGTGCTTCTGATACGGCTTTGCATTATTTTCTGTTTTGCGGTTTCCGTCCAGCGTTGAGCAATGGTTTCACCGGCAAGATGTATGATGCAGTCAATCCTGTCAAGGGCATGCCTGTCAATGTATCCTTCATTTACATTCCACTTAAAATCACCGTTTTTCCGGGAGAGAGTCCGGACGCAGTATTGTTTTCTGCGAAGCTTTTCACACAGCGCATTGCCTATAAGCCCTGTGGCACCGGTTATAAGTATATTCTTTCCTGCCGTCAGAACTGGACCTCTGTTTCAGAAAGTATGTTTTTTTCTTTACGTCTTTACGATCTTATACGCCTGCGGTGTGAAGCGGGGATTTTCAGTATGCCGCGGTATTTCGAGATTGTCCGTCTTGCCACATTGATCCCCTGCTTTTTCAGGGCTTCTTCTATAGCCTGATCAGAGAGAGGTTCCGCCGGATTTTCCTGACTGACCAGTCTGTAAATCAGATCCTGTACTGATTTGTTGGACATGGTTGAACCGTTTTGAGTTTTTATTCCCGGAGTGAAAAAGTATTTTAATTCGAACACACCGACAGGGGTTTTCATATATTTGTTTGCAACCGTCCGGCTGACTGTTGTTTCATGCACGCCTACTTCTGCTGCAACTTTAGCCATGGTCATGGGTTTTAAACCTTTTATTCCCTGCTTGAAAAATTCAGTCTGGGAATCAACAACTGACTGTGCAATTCTGCGTATTGTCTCCTGACGCTGGTGTATGCTGCGAATCAGAAATGCGCCGGCCCGGATGCGTTCCCTGATATAGGATTTTGTTTCATTGTTCACCTTGGGATCTTGCAGCATTCTACGGTAGGATTTGCTGATACGTATGAATGGAAGCTGGCGGCTGTTTACCTTGGCGGTATATCTGCCTTCCTCCAGTACAACAAATATTTCGGGTTCAACATATTCTATTTTATCCTGCTCAAAGTGTAGTCCCGGTCGTGGATTGAGTGAGCGGATGAGCCTGATGACGTTCTGCAGTTCATCGGCTTTCAGATTAAGTGCATTACAAAGAAATTTTTCATCATGCGCCGCCAGTTTAGGAAGGTATTTGTCTATGAGAATCCGGGCCTCATTTACCCAGGGGGAATCTTTGATCAACGCCAATTGGGCCAGCAGACATTCACGGGGGGATGTCGCCCCTACACCGGGCGGATCAAAACTTTGTATTATTCCAAGTATTCTGATGATCTCATCCTCACTCATGCCTGATATCATAGCCAGATCGGGGAGACTTCCGGTGAAATATCCGTCCTTGCCTATGTTGCCGATCAGCATAACAGCCATCTCTTTTTCGCTGCCGTAAAGATCGACCAAAGTAAGCTGTTCCAGAAGGTGCTCCTGCAGAGATGGGTTTTTTCTGATTGAATCCAGAATATATTGCCGCTTTTCATCGGCTTCATCGTTATTCGGCGTGTTTTCCATGCCTTTCATGAAATAATCACGCCATTGATCATCCTGTCGTAAAATTGCATCCACATCCGGATCGGCATTGAGAGCTTCGTCAGCCGCAGTTTTTTCGGGGGTTTCCGGCTGCGATTCGGATAGCAACTCCTCATTGGGATCCTTGATGCCGTCTATAGCAGGATTCTGCTCCATTTCTTTGAATATGGATGCGCGTAGTTCGAGTACGGGCATCTGCAACATATCCAGAGATTGCCGCAGTTGGGGAGCGAGCGTCATTATCTGCCGCTGCTGCTGACTTAAACTGATGGTTTGTCCTGCCATTTTTATACCTTACTTTACGCAAATTCCGCCGTTTCAAGCAAATAGCGTACCAATCCAGACTCTGGTAATCATGTTAATTAATTTGAGGGTTTGAGTCAAGAGGCATAAAAATAAAAAAGCCCTCCTGATTTTCATCAGAAGGGCTTGCATGAAGGTTTATATATTTATTATGTTTTGTGTTGTTTGGTGAGGGATGAAGCTGATGCCTCATCCATATAAAAAGCCACCTTAGTATGCAACTGCAGGGCGGAGGCGGGATTCATAATATCCGGAGCCTTTTCAACTGCCCTTTTCAGGGCCTGAGCCTTGCTACGGCCATAATTTAGCAAAATTATGCTTCCTGCGTCAAGTATAGTTCCCACGCCCATTGAAATAGCCTGTCGCGGAACCAGATCAATGGAGTCAAAAAATCTTGAGTTGTCTTTTATTGTCTGTTCTGTCAGATTTATAACCCGTGTACGGGAATCAAAAGCTGAGGGGGGTTCGTTGAACCCTATATGTCCGTTACTGCCTATCCCCAGAATCTGGATGTCAATCCCTCCGGAAGCCTGAATCATAGCTTCGTACCGGGCACACTCTCTGACAGGGTCATCAGCCATACCGTCCGGCACATGTGTGTTTTCCGGATTTATGTTAATTTTTGTAAAAAGATTGCGGTTCATGAAATTACGGTAGGATTGTTTATGATCACCGGGAAGTCCTAGATATTCATCAAGATTGAAAGTGGTGACTTTACTGTAATCAACACCGGCCTTACAGCCTTTTATCATTTCGTTGTATAGGGACAGCGGGGTGCTTCCTGTTGCAAGTCCCAGAACCGCTTCGGGTTTACTACTCACGTAACTGTTGATGAATTCACCTGCAGCTGCGGCTGCTTCGCTTTCTGTGGTAAATATTTTTACATCCATTCATACCTCTCTGCCACATAAACTATCGTATTTCTCTGTTTGCGTCAAGCACGGGTGCAAAATCAGCGGAAGCGTCCGCATGTATTCAGATAATGAAGGCAAATACTATTTTTTCGGTCTGTCGGCCCGGAATATACGCTCACGCTCAATACAGGCATCCACTGCTTCGATTATCTGATCAAATGTCCTGATTCGGCTCATGTGACTTCTCAGAAAGGAAGACCCTTTCATTCCATGAAGGTAGCGGAAAAGATGGCAACGGAAGCTTGTTGCCAATGTGCTTTCAATTGAGAGTGCGTTATCCGGGCATTTGTATATATTCCGGGTTCTTTCCAGAAGCACTTTTTCGTCGTAGAGATGACGCAGTAGAAGTGCTCTGACCATATCGAGATTGCGTCTGGGTCTGCCGCGTGTTGGTTCGTAAACCGGCGGAGGCACCGCTGCTGCAAGCCCTTTGCGTATATCGCTGAACAGCCATGGATTTCCTATGGCGCATCGTGCTGGCATGATTGCGTTGACCCCGGTTTCCTGAAACATGCGCCACGCATCCCGGGCGGAGCGTATTCCGCCGTTTCCTGTGACCGGAATCAGAGCCTTGGATTTGACCTCTGCGAGCAGAGCCAGATCAGCATCCCCTTTATGTCCCTGGGAAGTAAAGCGCGCATGAACTGTTATTGCATCTGCTCCGGCGTCTTCGGCTGCTTTGAGAATATCGAAGACAGCAATATTATGAGGATGAGGTCCCAGCCGGGTTTTAATTGAAAGTGGCAGGCTTGTTGTTTTGCGCATTGCCGACAGTATATTGAAAATTTGTCCGGGGTTCTTTATCAGCTCTGATCCTGCTCCGTTGCGTGTTATTTTACGGACAGGACAGCCTGCATTCAGATCAATTCCCGCAAATCCTCCGTGTTCCTCAATTTTATGGGCGGCTTCGGCGAGACTTTCGGGGGCTGATCCGTAGAGATGTGCAACAACCGGTTCTTCTCCTTCAAAACGTTCCAGCAGATACCAGCTTTTAGGTTGTTCATGGATAAGTCCCATGTCGCTGGTCATTTCGGTAAACGTCATATCTGCCCCGTGTTCACGGGCAATTTTCCGTGTGGGTGCGCTGGTGAATCCGGCCATGGGGGCAAGAAACAGCAGGGGAGTTTGACCCGCTGGCAAATGATAAAGTTTTCTCAGGGATTCAGGCATAGCGTGAGTATATCAAACCTTTACATATTCCCGCAGTTACAAACCAACCCGACGCAGCCGGAACCAATAATTGCAGGCCCGGCGGTGTTCCGCCATAGTTTCGCTACGTATCGACAGGCACAACGGCTGATCCCAGGCTCTCCGGCAGTTTCACTACCCGCACTGCACAGCCATAGGCGTCTTTTATGTTCTTCTCAGTTAAAACTGCATCCGGTGAACCGTCGCACAGAACGCGTCCTTCTTTCAGGAGTATGAGGCGGCCAAAATAGCGGCTGGCCAGTGAAAGGTCATGCACTGCCATAACTATGGTTACGTTTTTCTGGTGGTTAACGGTGCGCAGGAGCCGCATAATTTCAGCTCTGTGATGAAGATCGAGGTGGGCGGTGGCTTCATCAAGCAGTATAATCCGTGAATGGGCCGCAAAAGCCATGGCAAGCGCCAGCCGTTGTCTTTCTCCGCCGCTCATTTTTTTCAGAAAGCGCTTTTTCAGAAAAAGAGTTGAAGTTCTTTGCATGGCGTTTTCAACGGCTCTGCAATCTTCGACGGACGGAGAGCTGAATCTGGGTATCAGATGAGTTCTGCCCAGCATGACGAAATCGTAGCCGGTGAGGGGTGTGTTCGCATCTGGATTCTGTGGAACAACAGAGAGGATTTCCGCCCGTTTCCGGCAGGGCATTCTACGGACAGAACGGCCATCGATGAGGATTTTTCCTGATGTCTTTAGTGCTCCGGAGATTGCTTTCAGGAGAGTTGTCTTGCCTGCGCCGTTGGCACCTATAAGTGCTGCACACTCGCCCTCTTCTATCCTGATAGCGAGATTTTTCAGTACTTTTTTGTCACCGTAAGCGGCAGTTATGTTCCGTATGTCAATCATGTTTTCTGCGAGTCAGAAGATATAGAAAAAAGGGTCCGCCCGTCAGCGCGGTAATTACTCCGACAGGTATTTCATGGGGTGCAGCCGCCATGCGTCCGACGATGTCGCAGGCCATGAGAAAAATGCCTCCTCCAAGTGCGGCAAGCGGCAGCAGTGTGCGATGATTGGACCCGAGCCGGGTTCTTAAAATATGAGGAACTATGAGTCCTGCAAAACCTATTATCCCGGATATGGCAACGGCACATGCTGTTATGAGGGTGGCGGCGGCTGTAAGCAAGGGTATGCTGCGCCTGGTGTTGATTCCCAGTCCGTGTGCATTTTCCGGGCCGAGCAGGAGTGCATTGAGAGTTTGTGTTTCGGCGATCAGGAAAAGTATGCCCAGCACAATCGGGACGGCACATACTGCCAGCAGAAGCCATGATGCACATTGCAGATTGCCCAGCAGCCACCAGGTAAGAGATCTTATAGTATGGGTGCGGGAGAAGGTGATGATAAGCGTCAGAATGCTGGACAGCACACTCCCCGTGACTACTCCTGTGAGGATAAGATTCTGGGGGATACTGCTTCCTCCGGCTTTGCGGGATATTGCCAGTATGAGTATTACAGTCAGCAGAGCCATAACAAAAGATGCGGCGGGAAGAAGCAGAGGCATTGTGAATCCCAGGCCGGCAGCCATGACAAGGGCCGCACCTACAGAAGCGCCGCTGCTTATTCCGAGTATGTAAGGTTCGGCCAGGGGGTTGCGTAGAATCGTTTGCAGAACGCAGCCCGCTGTGGAGAGTGCGGCTCCCACAAAGAAGCCGGTGGCTGTGCGCAGCCCCCGCCATTCCAGAACAGTCAGCCATGTTCCGACATCGTCCTTGAAAACAGCAAATCCTGTCGGTCCGCAGAAAACAGAGACAACAGCGACAATCAGTGCGGTTGCGGCAAAAAGGAGTAAAATAAGTGTTTCTCTCTTTGACATCCGTATTTTTTCACAGATTAAAATAAATATGATGGCCCTTATGTGTTGTAAAATCAACTCTGTTAAGGAAGCCGTTTCTCTTCTCTATGCCCTGTGTGTTCATGCTCTGCATGAACCCAGTTGTTGCCCGCCCCGTCTATACATCGTCGTAACGCTTCGATTCCCTCCAGTATCCGCGGTCCGGGGCGACAGATCAGATCCAGGTTCTGCGGAACCCTGATGCGTCCGTTTTTTACAGCGGGAATGTCTTTCCATCCGGTCCGTTTGCAGAAATGCCGTGCGGGATCGCCGTCAATTTCATAAAAGCAGAGTATAAGTTCAGGTTTTAACTTTATAATCCATTCAAGTGAAACATTATCATATTCTTTTTTGAGAGTTGTGGCTACATTATAACCACCGGCCAGGGAAACCATTTCAGAAATAAAGGTATTGGTTCCGCAGGTGACTGGTGTCAGATGATCAAGAAGTATCAATGTTCTGGGCGGATACTTTGTTTTGCCCCGTATCTGTTGAAGCTTGCGTAAGCTGTTTTCCAGACTGAGAGCAATCCTTTCTGCCTGAGTTTCATGACGTGTCAGTTCTCCGATGCGGCGTGTGGCAGCAGGGATATCCGCTATCCGGGCACATCCTATGTGTTCAACCTGTACTCCGCTGTGTTCCAGTGTCCTGCGCTGAATCGGATTGACAAGAAAGCTTTCCAGCATATAGGTGGGTCTTAATACCAGCACTTTCTCAATATTCGGCATAGCGAATTTTCCGATAATCGGTATGCTGCGGATTTCCGGCGGATAATCGCAGACATCGGTACGCCCGACAAGCATTTCGGCGGCACCTACGGCACATACGATTTCCGTGAGTGCCGGGGATGTTGACACGATGCGCACTGCGTCTTTTGAGTCGTCAATGTGTGGCTTACAGGGTCGGCATCCGGCTGTCAGCAAAAGTGCGCATGTTATGCATGTCAGGCTGAAGCGGCTTTCATTCGCAACTTCAGATAGCTGTGTTCCGTGCTGAAAGGGAATAAAGAAAGTTTTCATTTTAACATCAGGCGTCTGTTTGCGCATTGTAGCAGATTTAAAAACTGTACGATGCAGCGATTTTCCATGTCCGGGTGTCCGCCGGATAATAATAGTAGTTGTGGCCTCCCGCCCACTGAGAGAAATAATAGCCGCCGTAGGTGGCGTATTCTTTGTCCAAAATGTTGTCAACACCTGCGAACAGACGTAGCCCCTCGGCATACTCCGGTTCGTAAGCTACACCGAGATCAAGTGTGGTGTAGGGTTTCAGTACTTTTGGGGCAGTGTTTGCAAAGTCACTTTCCAGCCGCTGTGAAGACACATGATTCACAGAGGCCAGCAATGAGAGTTCCGATGTGAGGTTAAGCCTGCCGTTAAGCCTTATGGTTTGTTTGGGTATCATGGGAATACGGTTGTCGTCATATATTCCCTCTGAGAAGCGGGCTTTCACATAGTTATAGATCACTCCTATCGAACCGATTTCCTTATCTGCAAGCGTAAGGGATGCCTCTATTCCGTTACGTGCAGTGTCATCAGGTGCATTGACATTCCTGTAAGAGATGGCATCATAATAGATTTCCTCCTCGGTCTGCATGTGGTACAGAGTAAGGTTCGCGCTTATGTGCTCCAGAAGCTGAACTGAGCCTCCGGTTTCAAATGTGTAGCCGGTTTCCGTTTCAAGTTCTGTGTCGGGAATGCCGGTATAGGTGTCGATAACTTCATCGACAAACGGCGCATGATAGTAACGGGCGGCACGCACAAAGATTTTTGTCTTGTCAACCGGCCGGTACAGCAGTGCAGTTTCACAGGCGTATTCATGACTTGTTTCAGTTGTTGTTCCCGGAGCGCCTTTGATTCGGTTGCGGAATGTTTCACCGCGCAGACCGGCTGTCAGCGAAAGTTTATCCGAGAAAAAGAATTCATCAGTTGTATATCCGGCAAGTGAGGTCCTGTTATATTCCCAGTTACGGTTGATCGGAGGGGCCGATTCGCTGCTGGCGAAGTGATTGTAACCGTTGCAGAAACTGAATCGCGTATCCATGCCGGCCGTCAGTTTGTTTTCGAAACCGGCGATGTTTCCGGGTGCTGTATACTTCGGGGAGAAAGTATAATCATTTACGTCATAATCGGTTATTCCGTCTGTTGATGCCCATTCGGTTTCAGACACTCTTCGCCCGGCAGTTAAGGTGGCATCAAGTATGTTTTCCCCGTCTATGTCTGTTCTTCCGTACAGCCGTGCACCCCACTGTTCATAATCAGAATTGTCATCGGGGGTGGTGGATTGTTCCGGGTTGTTCTGAAACTGTCTGTATGTGAGAGACCCCGGCAGTCCGTATTCGCTTTTATGGTAAAATACGGAAAGAGTGGTCTTGCGGTTTTCCGACCATTGCCTGGTCAGAGAAGCATTGGCGTTCCAGCTTTCAAAATCAGAGTTGCGTCGGTATCCGTCTGACGTATTCCAGCCTGTACCTATACTGCCGCTTACTCCTTCTCCCATATTTTCTGTATGCTGTATTCCTGCGCTGTAGCTGTCATCAGATCCGCCTGAGGCGCTGAGTGTGGTTTTCTCTTCGCCCGGGGCGAGGGTTATTATATTGACAACGCCAGCTTCGGCGTAGTCGCCGAAAAGGACGGTCTGGCTGCCATGGAGCACTTCAATGCGGGAAATATTCGAAAGAGGCACTCTGAGGAGATTGGGGGAGGACATGTCAGGGTTGTTTATCCGTTCACCATCAACCATAAGCAGCACTCGTCCATGGGAATTTGCACCGAAACCGCGCATGGAAATCTGGGACTGGGATGGATTGCTGCTAAGTGAACGGATAAAAATGCCGGCATCTTTACGTAAGACATCAATAATGTCCCTGCGGTTTCTTTCAGCGATTTCTTCACCTGTGATGATGGTTACATGCGAAGCAATTTCTTCAGCGGTTTTATATGTACGGCTGGCTTCAACTATGACAGGGGGGATGTTGGTTGCGGACGGTCTTTCCGTTGTTTTAATGTCCTGTTGGGCTGCGGCGACAGTCAGCGGACTGAGAAGGACGGCGGAAACGGCCATACCTGGCAGTACGGCGGGATTTAATCTTTTCATGTTTCTCCTTGCGCGGGATTAAGTATGGTTGATCTTCGCTGCAAAGGGGGAACATGAATTTCCGGAAACCTTTTGCGCGAAGGTATGTAACGGGTAGCATCCAATCCGTCTTCTGACTTACAGCCGGAATAACACTCAGCCTTCTCATCCATCTGAATGGATAATGGCGTCACAGAGTGTTTTAAGCTGATCACAGCGGCGCGACCGTACCCGAATTTCACGAGTTTCCGATAATTGGCGCTGTCGGAAGAGTATTACAAAGCAAGCTTGTCAGGCAAGTTTAAAAGGGAATGTTCTGAATTTTTTTAAAAGCGCAACATACTTTCTTGCTCATTCGGGGCAAATATTTATATAATGCCGGAATATAAGGAGGAATAATGTTTAAATATTTTTCAGTTACGGTGTTAACCTGCCTGCTGACTGTCTGTTGTGAAATCGCTTATGCGGCCAGCCCACCTCTCATTACAGTCAGGAAAAGCGGAGCCAAAAAGGATTCAGTTGCCTTTTCAGTGAAGGCGGGCGGAAATAACAGTCGTCTGTTTGTTCAGACTTTGCAGAACAACCTCAAACTTTCAGGCTGGTTCGATATAGCCGCTGAGGGGAGGGGAGGCTTGGTTACTGTCCAGGGGATTGTTGCGGATGCAGGTGGCGGGATGCAGAGTAACCTGCGTGTCAGCTGGCCCGGAAAGGCGTTTAAATGGGCAAAGGTTTCCTCCGGTAAACAGGCGATACGGGCTCAGGCGCATAAACTCGCCGATGAAATGGTGAGGCTGATTGCAGGGGAAAAGGGTATTGCGTCCACAAAAATCGTTTTCATCAACCGACGAGGACGCAATAATGCCGACGTATATGTATGTGATGCGGATGGCGGCGGCATGATGCAGCTGACAAAGGATAATATAGCCGCTGTAGGACCGCGCTGGGCTCCCAATGGAAGAGATATTTTCTATACCAGTTTTTTAAAGGGCTATCCTGCGATCTACAGACTGATCAATATGGGACGGCAACGCCGGATGCTGGCACCTTTCAGGGGGTTGAATACAGGGGCCGCTGTTTCACCCGACGGCCGCCGTATTGCGCTTATCCTCTCATATCAGGGTAATCCGGAACTGTATATCCTTACCGTTTCCACCGGTCGCCTGGTCCGTATGACCAGCACACGTCATGGTGTCGAGGCGAGTCCCTGCTGGTCACCGGATGGCCGCAGTATCGTTTATGTAAGCGATGTATCGAAAAGTCCGCATCTGTATGTAGTCAATGTCGCAAGCCGCAAATCACGGCGGCTGACATACCGCAATGCCCAGAATGTCAATCCTGACTGGAATGCCAAAGGCGGGATTGTGTATGCGTCAAAAACCGGCAGAGGCTGGCAGATTGCCAGATTGGATCCGCGCAGCGGTGAAGGTTCTATGACCTATTTAACGAAAACCGGCGGATATGAACACCCATCCTGGGCTCCCGACGGGCGTCATGTTGTGTGCTGCCGTACGGCCAGCCGTTCCTCGGTTCTTTATATTCTCGATACTATGGGCGATGCGCCATTGCGTCTGACAAGACTGGCCGGCAACTGGATGTCACCGGACTGGTCAGAGCGTTGATCTGAATTTCATCTGTTAAAATCAAGTAGGAGTAGATAATGCATAAGTTAAGAATCGCAGTTGTTTTAAATGTCGTTCTGGTAAGTTCACTTGTTTTCATGGATACCGGTTGCCGTACCAAGGCGGGTGGCTGGCGCTGGCCCTGGCAGAAAGACAGATCTATGGAACTGGGAGCTTCGGGAGAAGAAATGATCGATCCTGAGCTTCTGATGGAGAGTGACCTTTCCGGGGTTTATGATGAGAGCGGCTCTCTGGTGAGCGGCGCTCGTTTCGAGGATACTTTTCAGGAATTGCAGGGGCTGGATTTTGAGCCGGTTTATTTCACGTTTGACAGCTATGTCCTTCCGCCGAATGAGATCGCCAAGGTGGATATGATAGGGGAGCATCTGAAAAACAATATGAGTCATGTTCTTGTGGTCGAAGGGCATTGTGATGAACGCGGAAGTGAAGAGTATAATCTGGCTCTGGGTGAGAACAGAGCGCTGTCGGTGCGTTCATATCTGGTGAATATGGGTATTTCCTCTGATCGTATCCAGACCCGCAGTTACGGTGAGGAAAAACCCGCTGTCATGGGATCCGGTGAAAGTGCATGGAGTATGAACCGCCGTTGTGAGTTTGCTCTGTTTCAGCAATAATCCCGTTGCAGTGGACGTCATCTGCCCTTGGACGGTTTTGTTCCGTTTATGGAGAGATATAAAAGAAATGGGCGTAGTTCTGATGCCCGCAAAAGAGAAATGAAAAAAATGAAATTGCTGACTGTATTGAATATTGTCCTGCTGAGTACTTTAGTTTTTATGCAGGCCGGATGCTCCGGAAAAAACAAGGGAACAGAAAATGACCCATTGTTTCTCGATAACGAAGGCGGAGCCATGATTGAAGGCTCGGTGGTGGATGAGTCGGGATATTCGGTTCCGGGCGGCGCCAGTTTCCGTGATACGTGTGAAGAGGTTCAGGGTGTTTCGTTCGAGCCTGCTTATTTCGCTTTTGACAGTTATGCCCTTGCACCGAATGAAATTGCCAAGGTTGATGCGGTGGGACGCCATCTGTTGTCCAACGGCAATCACGTCCTGATTGTCGAAGGGCATTGTGATGAACGCGGAAGTGAAGAGTATAATCTGGCTCTGGGAGAGAACAGGGCGTTGTCGGTGCGTTCTTATCTGGTGAATATGGGTATTGCCGCGGATCGTATACAGACAGTCAGCTTCGGTGAAGAAAAACCGGCGGTAATGGGAACGGGTGAAAGCGCGTGGAGTATGAACCGCCGTTGCGAATTTGCGCTTTTCCGGAAGTGATCCTCTTTAGGCGATTACCGGATTACGCTGCGCGTAATCCGGACGGCAGCATAAAGAAGTGTGAATTATGTGCGGGATACGTATGTGGTTCGCACTTTAATGTGCTATAATGCCAGATTCTTACTGTGAAAGATTGATTTTTTACGGGTATTATTATTTATGTGTTTTATTCCTGAAATGGCTTTTTTCGGCGGTTCGATAGGGGCCAGTGAATGGGTTATGATGTTTGTTGTGGTGCTGGTTGTGGTCGGGCCGCGTAAACTGCCTGAGCTGGCCCGCAAATTCGGACGCACAATGGAGATGTTCCGGCGGGCTGCCGATGAATTTAAAGAACAGCTGATGAACATGGATCAGGATGTAAAGACTACAGTGAACGAAGCCGCTGGCAATGTGGATTTTGAAAGCGGTGAAGATGAAGAGGATCCCGACGGCTCTTACAGTGAGTCATATGACTATGATGAAGGTGCCTATGAAGATGAAGACGATTATCCCGGGAATGAGGAGTTTTCGTCTGAATGGGAATCTGAAGAGGATGCCGACGATGATGCTCAGGGGGAGCTAAGTTCCGATATGCCGGATAGGATGAACTCTTCCGGGGAAAACGTCTGCTCTTCCGATAAGGAAGATTCGGACAGTGACGTCCGTGACAAAAAAGGTTCAACAGAGGAAAAAGCATGAAGCTTGGCCGTTTTGGAACCAATGAACCCGGCAGCGATGCATCGGAAAATGAATACAATGATCCTCCGCGTCCGTTTATTGAGCATCTTATCGAGTTACGCACGTGCGTTGTGCGTTGTCTTCTGGCCTGGGCAGTGTGTGTTATCGGCATTGTGCCTGTATCACCATATATCAAGGCCTGGCTGCTTGCCCCGGCCGACCAGAGTGTTGATATGGTTCAGGGCCTTTCCTGGACTATAGGAATCGATATAATTCTGAAGATTATGCTCTGGGGGGGGACGGCTCTCAGTCTGCCCGCATTGCTTTTTTTTATAATGCGTTTTGTTTTTCCCGGTCTGAAGCGAAGTGAACGTTCTGCGATTGTTTTTTGTCTGGGAGGGTCGACACTTCTTTTCCTCGGTGGTGTATGGATGGCGTATTCCAACACTCTGCAGGTGGCTTTCAGGGTTTTTGCCGCTATCAACCGCTGGATGGGTATTCCTGTGGAGGTCATACGGATTGAAGATCATATCTCAATCGTCCTGAAAACTATTATTGCTTTCGGTATTGCTTTTCAGGTTCCGCTGATAATTCTGCTTTTAGGATGGATAGGACTTGTTTCCGCAGAGAGCCTGCGGAGCAAGCGCCGCATAGCCATTGTACTTACTTTTGCAATGGCCATGCTTCTTACACCGCCTGATCCGGTTTCCCAGATAATCATGGCTCTTCCCATGTGTGTGCTGTATGAGCTGTGTATCTGGATTATCAGTCTGCGTGAGATGACGAAGAAATCCCGCCGTAACAGAGATGACGGATCGCATGAAAAAACTGAGTAATGTCCGTGCTGCGCACAAAAGGCATAGTGCATGGCATGGAGCATGGCGAAGAAATATGACGACTTACAAGACAGGACATGCGCTCTGCGCTCTTCACTGTGCGGAATCGGATAAAATGAGTAAATCGTTATTTTCAGATGGAGAAAACTATGAAACGCAAAGCAGAACTTGAGCGGAAAACCCGCGAAACTGATATTAAGATCAAGATCAATCTGGATGGGACCGGGCGGTTTGAGATTGATACAGGTATAGGGTTTCTTGATCATATGCTTGAATTACTGGCAAAGCATTCCTTGATTGATCTTGCGGTCAAGGCATCAGGTGACATACATGTGGACTATCATCACACTGTTGAGGATCTCGGTCTGGTGCTGGGGGCTTGTATCAGCAAGGCCCTGGGTGATCGCAAAGGTATCCGGCGCTATGGTTTTTTTCTGATGCCTATGGATGAAACGCTGTGTGAAGCTGTGGTGGATCTCGGCGGAAGACCTTATATTGTTTTCCAAAGTCCCATGAAACATATGATGGTGCGCGATTTTGAAGTTAAACTGATTGAAGAGTTTTTCCGTGCATTTTCTGTTGAGGGCAGAATGAATATTCATATGCGTCAGATACAGGGTGACGATGTTCATCATGTCTGCGAAGCTTTCTTTAAGGGTTTTGCCCGCGCGTTGCGTGCCGCCGTGGAAACTGATCCGCGTGAATCGGGAGTTCCTTCCAGCAAGGGAACCTTGGTGAATTAGGACGTTTCAGCCTGTTTTGACAAAACGGTAACTGCTGTTTTCAGTTCAGTTGCCGCCCGCAATGGGAAGGGCTGACAAGTAGGTTTTCTGCTCTTGAGACAGCAGGAGGGGGCTGCAAAGCCGCTAGCGACAACATGGTTTTCCGCCCTTCGCTGAAATGATTATATGAAATGAATTATAGAAAGATGTTCCGGAATGATTATTCTCCCCGCAATTGATCTGAAAGATGGAAAGTGCGTTCGTCTGCGGCAGGGCCGAGCGGATGCGGTGACAGTTTATTCTGACGATCCTGTAGCTCAGGCCTGTAAATGGATGGAACAGGGGGCCCGGGAAATTCATGTGGTGGATCTCGACGGTGCCTTTAAAGGAGCTCCCGCTCATACCGGAATTATCCGTGATATTGTTGAAGGCCTTAGGATACCCGTGGAGGTCGGCGGCGGGCTCCGTGCCGATGAACATATTGAGCAGCTGGTGGACGCCGGGGTGACCCGTACTATTCTCGGTACACGCGGATTGGAAAATACTGATGCGCTTCGTTCTCTGGTGGATCGTTTCGGTGATGTCATAGCAGTCGGCATTGATGCCGGAGACGGTTTTGTGCAGGTGCGCGGATGGGTGGAAACCACAGCTACGCGTGCGGTTGATCTGGCAAGGAGAGTGGAGGATGCCGGCGTTAAGACTATAATCTATACGGATACCGCAACCGATGGAATGCTTGCGGGACCAAATCTGGATGCGACAGGGGAAATCTGTGCTGCGGTTTCCTGTAATGTGATTGCATCAGGGGGGGTCAGCACTCCGGAGCATGTGGCGGCATTAAAGGCACTCGGCTACAGTAATTTATACGGTGCAATAGTCGGAAAAGCCTTTTATGACGGCAGGACAACTCTTGCTGCAATGTGCGCTGCTGCGGAGGAAGACGCTTAATCAGCAGCCGGACAACTTTTTGCAGGGCGTGCTACCGGTAGGCGGCACGCACTTTAATCTCTCAGAACCTGCGCATTTGCGCATTTAAGAACGCTTTTATGCTGGATAATATACAGATAACAACTCTTTCCAACGGGATGACTGTGCTCTCGACCGCTGACCCTGATGCCGAAAGTGTTTCTGCCGGGATATGGATACGTGCAGGAGGGCGTTATGAGTCAGATTCTGAAGCCGGATTCAGCCACTTCCTTGAACATATGCTGTTCAAAGGCACTCCATCGCGTTCGTCGCTGGATATCACACGTATAATTGAAGGTTGCGGCGGATACATCAATGCCTATACGCAGGAGGAAAGCACGTGCTACTACACCCGGCTGCCATGCGAATATATGGAGAATTCAGTTGATGTGCTTGCAGATATGTATGTTAATTCACTGCTGGCAGATGATGAGATTGAACGTGAACGCGAAGTGATCATGGAAGAGATAAAAATGTATCAGGATCTCCCATATCATCAGGTTCAGGAAACACTGCAGGAAGCCATGTTCAAAGAACACGCCCTTGGACGTCCTGTTGCCGGGAATGAGGAAAGTCTGAGCCGCCTTGATCACGATTGTCTGGCGGAATTCAAAGACGCTTATTATCGTCCATCTTCAACCGTTATGGCTTTTGCCGGAAAACTGAATCATAGCGACTGTGTTCAATGTGTTGAAAAGTATTTCGGTATGCTTCCTGCCGGAGAAGCTTATCTCCCGGCTGAGCTGAACAGTGCCTGTACCCAAGATGATCTGATTGTCACCGGGAAGGAAATCAGTCAGGTGCATGCGGTTATCGGCTTCCGGATCTTCGGAAGACATGATCGGCGGCGCTACGCTCTGCGTGTCCTGAACGCTTTGCTGGGAGAGAATATGAGTTCACGCCTTTTTCAGAGTGTGCGCGAACGTCATGGATTGTGTTACTCGATTCAGTCCGGCTATCAACTCTTCAGTGACGGCGGCATATTTTCGATCAGTGGCGGTTTTGATGCCAGCCGGGCCTTTTCAGCGCTTGAACTTACGGCATCCGAACTCAGGAAACTGAGTGAGAACGGTATTGGTGAAGATGAACTTAACCGGACTCAAAAGTATCTGCAGGGGACTTTCAGGCTTGCATTGGAAAGTGTCGGTAGCAGGATGAACTTTCTGGGTGAGTCGTATCTCAACTATAGGCATGTCCGCAGCCCTGAAGAGATGCTTTCGGGAATAAAAGCTGTACAGATTGAGGATGTGGAGGCTCTGATAGCCGAAATTCTGACAGGAGATAATATGACGCTGGCTGTTGTGGCTCCGAATGAGCTCAGTATTGATAAAAAGCGTTGGCTGGAATCAGTGCAGCTGTAATAAGCGTTGTAAGCCGATGCGCCCGCCCCGATACGACTCAACGAAACTGTGGCTGTATGCCATCTGTCTTCGTCTGCAAGCGGGATACGTTGTAACAATCCGGGCCTGTAGATTTACCAGCGACGACATGTTGCTGAAGACCAATATATTTGTTTTGCACTCAGGTGAATGGTCTAAATCCGTTTAAGAAATGTATCAATAAGTGCTGACATAAGCGGGGCACTTTTTCCGGTCTGTCTGATAACCTCATCGTGTGAGAGATGGGGACCGCTGATTCCCGCCGCCATATTGGTTATACAGCTGAGGGCCGCCAGTTCGATGCCAGCTGCGGATGCCACTATGGCTTCAGGTACTGTTGACATTCCGACGGCATCCGCGCCCATGCCAGCATAGGCGCGGATCTCAGCTGGAGTTTCATATCCCGGCCCGGTTGTGAAAGCATAGATTCCATCTGAAAGGGAAATATCACAATCGGCTGACGCCTTGCGCATAAGGTTGATCAACCCAGGACTATAGACTTTGGACTGATCAGGGAAACGGGAGCCCCAGCCTTCTACTGTTTCACCGATCAGAGGATTGATGCCGCTGGTATTGATATGATCGCGTATGATCATCAGGTCGCCGGGGCTGAACGAGGGGTTGATACCTCCTGCGGCATTGGTTATCAGCATGCGTCTGATTCCCATCCGGCGCATGATTTCCACAGGCATGACAACCGGTTCCCAGCCTGTCCCTTCGTACCAGTGACGTCGTCCCATAAAAGCGCAGATCAGTTTATTTTGACGTTCAAATAGCATCATTTCGCCGGCGTGTCCTGCGACTCTGCCTTTTCCTAGTCCATCAATATCTTCATACGGCACACGTAGTATCCGGTTGTCGGTCTCGAGTACCTTGCTCCAGCCTGATCCAAGGATAAGACCGCAATCAGGCGTTTTTTCAAAGCAGATGCTCGGCAGTGATTTCTGTGCGGCGTCAAAAAGTTCTGTTTTCATGTTTTGTAGCTCATCAGTTTGTATGTTGCTCAGAATTCAAGTTCACCGAACTCATCAGGCACATGAAAATTGAGTTTTTTCACAGGCGACCAGCTGAGCCAGTGTGGATGTGATGTTTTGCCGGCGCATTTATAAAAATTGGCTCGCCATAAACTACCGGAATCACATGAAAGCTTTCCAGTGAACTCTTCCAGAATGACTACAGGTATTTTCAGTGCTACGTGCCATTTTGCGGGGGTTTTGATCTCCGGATACACAGTGCGGGGAAGAGAGGAAATGATCTCGATTTTCCGGCAGAGCTCTACGGGCAGTTTCCGGAATTGCCGGAATCCGTCGGGTGTGCGTGTCCAGTCTTCAATATATGAGGCGAGAAGAGTTCCTCCCGCATTGGTTTCAAAGTTGAAGTACCCTTTATCCGATTTCGGACGTACAAAGAATTCAACGCAGCTGTCCTGAGATACTGCGGAGTGCAGTTCTGTATGGACTGATTTAACATACTGATCATCAATATCAAAACGCAGATACAAATTGCGCTTGTCGTGAAGAAGGGCGAATGCGGTAGGTGGATGATGGCTGGATGACTCTTCACGGATCTGATCGATATTTCCGACTTCGGCTTTTGAAAATTCAACAGTGCAAAGCGGTTTTTTGTCGATTCTGTTAACTTTATAGCTTTTCATCTGAATTTTAAATGACAGCCTGCAGCCTGAAATGCTACACATTCCTGTTGTCCGGGCGAAGCCCCCCCCCTCCCCCTTTTTTACGGGTGAAGACTGACGGGACGCTGATGTCCTCAGATTTGTTGCAAATCCTGCACTGCGCTGTGTATGTTGGCAAAGAGCTTGTCAAGTTTGTTTATGGGTACGGATGAGTATGCAATGCGCAACAGGCCGGAAAGCGTGATGAGTCCGGTATCGTATTTTTCAAGCAGGTGTCGGCGTAGGATTTCCGTATCAACATTCAGCGGCTTGACGCACATGAAATAACCTGAGTTGAAAGGCATTGGGGTGAAAGATTCCGCATACTCGGGGTGTTCCCTGAATATATGAGAAATACGATCGTAGCGTTCTTTCAGAGTTTTGAATTTCTCCTGTTTCTGCTGTTTGTATTCCGGCAGTTCGTAAATGCTCATGAGATAGTGCTGTGCCAGACTGGAAGTGCTGGATATCGAGCCCCTTACACAGCCAGCAGTTTTCGCCTCCAGCGCTTTATATGCGGCCTCATCGCAGTTCTTTGAAGAGAAGGTGATGAATCCGGTCCGGAATCCCCAGACATAGTCCTCTTTGGTGGGACCGTCCATTTTAACAGCCAGTACGTTGCTGTGGCAGTCTGCAAAATCGGCGAAAAGAGATTCTGTGTGTATTCCGTCTTTATAAACCAGACCGAAGTAGGCATCGTCAATCAGAACAATCAGTTTTTTACCCTTTTCAGCCGCGTTGACAATTACATCCTTTATCCCGGCGGCGCATTCTATTGTTGCCGTGAAACCAGTCGGGTTGTTGGGGAAATTCAGGAGGACAATTTTCTTTTCGCCCTCTGACATAAGCAGTTTTTCCAGACCTGCAGTGTTGAACAGGTTGTTTTCAAACATGGGAAAGGTTGTAAGTTTTGCACCGTAACCTTCATGCATGAGCAGATCATAGTTGTCCCAGTAGAGGTCGGGAAGAATTACCTTGTCGCCCTGATCTATGAAAAGAAAAGAGGCTATGCTCAGTCCGTGGGTAAGGGCATGGGTGACAACAGGGGTGCTGAATGATCTGCCTGCCAGAGACGGATTCTTTTCAAGCATCATCTCCCGCCATTTTTTCCGCAGTGCCGGGAGTCCATAACTGGGTGTGTATAAAAAAGCTTTTTTATCAAGTCCTACCCTCTCAGACAGACATTCCAGAGTGAGAGGGGATCCGTCATTTTCAAATGCTGTGCCTATTGTGCCGTTGATCTCCGCTCCTCTGGCCTCCGCGCTCTGCCCCAGGATTCCTCTGGACGGGAAATAGGCGCGCTTGCCGCGTTCGGAAAGCATTGCGGCTATGGGCTTGTTGTCTGAGCTGAGAGTGTTATTGAGTTCAACAGCCAGTTCATGAAGTTTTTGTGACATTTTTTCCTTAACTGGAGAGTTTTAGCTATGATCCGCTTTGATATGGTTTACAGGCGATAACGACCTTTATTCCTGTTGCTGTGGGATTATACTGAATCATCGATATGCTGTCAAATCCGTCATTCGATTTGATACTTTTAGGGGCGCATCTGCGATTATGTTGCGCGCAACATAATCGCAGTTATGTTGCGAGGTATATTATGTTGCGACCTCTGGTAAACATTCGGAAACAGCCTTGTATTCGACACTTATAATTAATTCCTGAGTAATTTACGCAACATAATATCAGCGACTTTTAAATGCATATCCTTGATTATAATGAAAATCGTAAC
>JAWOEI010000084.1:0-31080 GCA_046482825.1 Kiritimatiellia bacterium | reverse complement strand
ACTCCGTCTGTCAGATACCTCACGCGGCAGTGCAGAAGCTGCGTAACAGACAACTCTCCGCCCTCCTCCAGAACCTTATCGACAAGCTCTCTCGAAAAACCGGGTCTCGATACAACCCCCGTATATGCATTCAGCTTTCTGACCCCCTCGTAATAGAGGCTCTTCCTGTATCCCGACAGCACTTCCGCCTTATTTAAATCCATACCCACAAACATCTCAGCTATGCCTTTAAGTGAACGCCCCCCGCGGCCGACCGCCTCCGCATATCCCGACCAGCGGTAGTCCTTCGGGTCATCGACAGCCCCCGCACGCACCGGATTCAGGTCTATATACGCCCCCACAGTCACCTGTGCGTTCTCGCTCTCCTCCACGAGAACACTCTTAAACCTGTCATGCCACAGAGTCCCTGCGCCACGCCTGTCATGATGCACATTATAGTATATAGAGAAGCGCTGTTTAAAAGTCTTCATGAACTCCGAGACATCATACATCCTCATCCGGAACCCGTCCAGCTGGGCCTTAACCTTATCCCCGCGGCCTTTATCTATCCACATCTCCCAGTTCCTGAGCATCAGCGCGTATTTCTTCCTGCCGTAGAGTATCTCCGCCCTGCGTTTCACCTCCTCATCCGACAGCTCCCGCCTCTCCGGCACATGCAGCAGGATGTGGAAATGATTATCCATGAAAGCGTAAGTTCTTACCTCACAGCCGGTAAAGCTTTCAAGTCGCCGCATCAGATTATACAGGTAGCTCTTCTCGACATCCCCGAAAATGAATCGGTGTTCTATCACACGGCTCATAACATGATACGTCGCCGCCTCCTCCAGTTTTATCCTATGTGGCCGCATCCTCAACCTCCTTCCCGATAACCATTTCACTTTATACAACAATCAATTCATTCTGTCCACCGAAATAATGCCTGGCACTATTTTGGTCACACATTATCGCAATAATATGACTGGTGTACGAAAACTTACGGATGTCATCGTTATATTCTCTCGCTATCCGCTCCATCATTCCCCGATGAATAAGCTGGACGATCTGACGGGAGAAAGTGTATCCTGAATTTGCTGGTTTGTTCGGTTTATTTTGATTTTTCATTTCTGTAGGTTATAGGAGAATTCAACCGTCAAACCAGCATTTCTTTATCAAAAAATTATACGCGATTAAGGGGTTGACATCCCCCCTCCCCGCATAATAAGTGTCAACGATGGAATTTGGGTAAATTACAACATTCTTATGGGATGCTAATGTACCGGAATTTTTATAATGCATTCAAAAGGACATTCTTATGAAATTGATTTGCGCCATTAATTTTTATGTTTTTGCGGCTGTTCTCGCAGCAGGCTCATTGGCTGGTGACGTGTATGTAAACAATCAGAACGGCGATGACTCCAGAAAAGGCGGTTCCGCTGCACAATCTGTACGCACATTGAAACGCGCTGTTAAACTCTGCTCTGCGGGGACCACGCTTCATATCGCCGATACCGGCAGAATATATTATGAAAGCCTGAATTTCGGAGCACGCGGCGGCACCCCGGCGGCTCCTATCATTGTGGAAGGCAACCGCGCTGTGCTGAGCGGACTGAACCCGCTCCCTTCAGGAAAATGGCAGAACAAAGGCAAGGGCTTGTACTTCTTTCCCAGCGACGTAAGAAAGAAAATGCCGGCAGCACGACCCTATTTATTTCTCAACGGAAAAGTCGTGCCGCGACAGAAAACACCGTCAGAAATAAAAACCGAAGAGTCCTGCTGGAACGATGAAGGTGTTTATTTCAGGGTTGCCGTCGGCAAAAATATTACGGACTATGAACTCGAAGGCACCGGCCGCATATCCGGTCTCATCCTTTCCGGAGCAAGCTATATTGAAGTCCGCAATCTTGTTTGTGAACGTTTTGCCAACGACGGATTCAACGTTCACGGCTGCTGCCAGGGACTGGTTTTCCGTAACATCACGGGACGTTGGAACGGGGACGACGGATTCAGTGTTCATGAAGATGTCGGGGCAACTGTATTGGGAGGATATTTTCACCATAATGATTACGGGATACAGGATATCAACATCTCCCGATCCTCCTTCTACGGTGTTCTGGTTGAGAACAACCGTCGGGCAGGCGCGGATTTTCGCGGGGGAGTGCATGTTCTTTATGACTCCGTCATCAGGAATAACGCCGGTCCTCAGATCCGCCTCGCCAGGGATAGCACCAGGCATATACGTATTTCAGAAGGCCCGCTTACAGACGGAGTGCTGATACTCAGAAACACTCTGACAATCGGAGGAAAATACGGAGTCGCGGTAAAAGCCGGAAGAGCCGATATCTCAAACTGCTCCTTTGTCGAAGCCGAAATCGGCGCCTATATCGGCACCTCCGCAACAGCGGTAATGGTCGGAAACGCCATCTATGGCTGCAAGAAACAGGAACTTATCCTTAAATCGGGAACGGGTTCTCGGGATGCAAACCTTTATGCACCGGGACGCATAAGCTGGCAGAAGAAAGTTTATGAACCGGCTGCCTTTGACACTTATCAGGCGGACTCGGAACAGGATGCGGGATCTGTTGTCATCAGCACGTCGGAACTGCCCAGAACGGAAAGCTTCCGCCTCAATGGAAAGAGATTGTCATACGGCAAACATCATATCCGGCCGGGAATAAAGAAAGAACTTTCTTTCCCCCTTTGGAACTCCTGTCCTCAACACAAGAAAAAGCCGCGAAGTAAATGAACAAAGCTGCCCCGCTGAGAGCACTCGCATCACCCCAAAGCTGCCCCGCTGAGCGGGACCGCAACCAAACTGAAGTTATGTGATATACGCAGCCCGTATACTTCATCATCAGTATGTGTTTCAGCATGGTCAATAAAATCCAATAGTAATTTCTTGAACGTTATATTATGTGATTTCTATTAAAATGGTAAGCTGGAAATAATTACAGATCATTTTTTCAAACTGGCCCGAGATGCCGAATACAGAATTTTTTGATAAGGTCTGACTCTCATCTTTATGCCGAAGGAAAATAATTGATGTATACCAGATTAAAGTTTGTTTTTGCTCTATCAGTCTTTCTTTATGCTTCTGCAGCTTCATCAGAAGACAAATCCAAGGCATCGGATTTTCTTGAGTGGAATGACCTCCCCCCTCTGCCGCCTGCTGAAGGAGAAAGTATCAATCCCGGAGTCGCAGGAGCATACGCCGGAGTCTGTTCCAACAATCTGATAATTGCCGGAGGAGCCAATTTCGCTATTCCGGTAACGGACATCACCAACGGTGCGGCCAAAATCTATCATGACAGAATCTACTGCATGACCAGAACTGAGAGTGGATACTCCTACATCCCTGTCCATGGGAAACTCCCTTTCCCCCTGGCCTACGGCGCAAGCGTCACTATACCTCAGGGACTACTGCTGATTGGAGGGCATAATGCGGATGGAGCGACAGCTGGTGTTATTCTTCTCAGGTTGAACGGAGGGCAGGTTGATATTTCCGCCCTGCCGCCCCTTCCGGAAACGGTTACCTGCACCAAAGCGGTGCTGCTCAACGGGAAGGTTTATCTTGCCGGGGGCTCAAACACACCTTCAGCGGCGGACTCTATCGGCAAATTCTGGAGTTTTGATCTTGCACTGCTGGATAAACCGGAGTTCCGGGAAAAGAGCAAAGAAGCCGCTGAACTGCTTTCTGTTAAACCTGCATTAAAGCGAGCCAGGCTGAGCAGCGATATATGGGGAGACAAATTTACATGGCAGAAACTTCCGGATATCCCTGGGGGCCCTCGCTGCCATGCCATGCTAAGCGTACAGCATGACGGATTTGCACCTCACCTTTATATAATGGGTGGCCGTCGGCAGTTATCGACCCCGCAGATTGCCGGGTTAAGCGATACGGAAAAAGACCATCTGATAATGGGTAATCTTCAGTTTCTTGATGACGTTTACAAGTTCAACTTCAATGAAATGCAGTGGAGGCAGTGTACTCCCATGCCTTCTCCGCTCTCCGCGGGAGTCAGCATCAGTCTGGGGCAAGGACACATCTTTGTTCTCTCAGGGAGCGATGGGTCACATGTAAAAAACTGGGAACAACAGAAATTCTTCTTCGATCACCCCGGTTTTATGAATACGCCCTACGTTTATCATGCCATTACCGACACGTGGATAAAAGAGCAGCCCATACCGGAATCCGAAGTAACCGGAACTGCGATTGACGCACAGCTCGACAGAAAAAATATTCCCGTGGAATATCCTATACCCACATCTCAGGTCACAGCAACGGCCGTGAGATGGGATAATGCCGTTGTGCTCGTCAGCGGCGAGGTGCGACCGGCAGTCCGGACACCGGCTATCCGCAAAATTTCTCTCAGACCGATAAAACCTTCATTCGGTTTTATAAACTACACAACCCTGACTGTTTATCTGCTGGCAATGGTGGGTATAGGAGTTTATTTCTCACGCAAAAATAAAAACACAGATGATTTCTTCCGGGGAGGACAGCATATCCCATGGTGGGCGGCAGCATGCAGTATCTACGCCACCATGCTTTCGTCCATAACCTTTGTTGCGTTGCCGGCCAAAGCGTTTACAACCGACTGGACAACCTGGGTAATGTTACTGATAATCCTGCCTGTAAGTATTTTTGTCATCCGGATGATACTGCCTTTTTTCCGCGAAATAGATGCCACCAGTGCCTACGAATATCTGCAGAAAAGATTCAGCTATCCGGCCCGTATGACAGGCAGCCTGCTTTTCATTCTTTTCCAGATCGGGCGTATGGCGGTTGTGATGTATCTGCCCGCTCTGGCACTTCGGGCCATCACCGGACTCAATCCGGTGACCTGCATTCTTATCATGGGGCTGCTGAGTGTAATCTACTGCACCATGGGAGGTATCGAAGCGGTTATATGGACAGATACAATCCAGACATTTGTTTTACTGGGCGGTGCCCTTTTCAGTGTTCTGATTATCATTCTCAGTATTGAAGGCGGACTCGCATCCTGTATCGACGACTGCATGGCTGCGGACAAATTGCGGCTTGTCAACTGGGATTTTTCGTCGGGCAGCTACATGACCATGGCTCTCTGGGTTGTTGTGGCGGGAGGCGTGTTCCAGAATCTTGCCAGCTATACTGCTGACCAGGCGGTTGTACAACGTTATATGACAACTCCTGACATCAAAAAGTCATCCCGTTCAATTCTTATGAACGGACTGATGTGCGCTCCTGCCGGACTGCTTTTTTTTGCGGTCGGAGCGGCGCTTTACTCTTTTTACAAGCATAATCCCGTACTGCTGAATCCGGCTTTCGCCCCCAAAGCTGTTTTTCCTCTGTTCATAGCCACCAAAATGCCGATCGGCTTATCAGGGCTGGTTGTAGCCGGTATATTTGCGGCAGCGCAATCGACACTTTCGACCAGCATGAATTCACTTTCCACAGCACTGGTTACAGACTTTGCCCGGCCAGTTAACGCCTGCAGAACGGAAAAGGGATACCTAACTATGGCGCGTTTTTTCACGGCTTTGTTCGGAATTCTGGGAACAGCGGCGGCAGTTGTCATCGCCTGTTCAGACATCTTTGATGTGTTCGATCAATACATTTCCATACTGGGCATGTTCATGGGGGTTCTGGGCGGAATGTTTATTCTCGGTATGTTTTCGAAAAAAGCCAATTCCACAGGGTGCATTATTGCGGCGGTGACATGCGCGGTTTTCATGTGCTGGCTGAAATTTTACTCCGGTTCAAAAATTCACGTGTATCTTTATCCGGGTATCAGCATGACTGCAACATATTTACTGGGCATACTGTTTTCAGTTATCACAGGCGGATGCCGAAAAGACATCAGCAGACTGACGGTATTCAGGCAGCGCTAAATTGATACGGGACACAACAGCGCACAGTCACGGGCACCGGTTGCAGATTTAATGTAAAAAGTTCTTTCCAGATTGTGCCAAACCATATAAATTGATGTATACATGGGTAGTAAGAATAAAAACAGAAATAATAAAAAAAAGGCCAGGAAAACAACTCGGGCCGATACGGAAAAGAAAGCAATTACTCTTTCGGAACCTGCGGAACAGCCTATTGAGAAAATTTCCGGCTCTGACAAGACAGCTTCTCCGTCAGACAGCAAAGATCAGCATTCTGAAAAAGAAAAACATGAAACAGAACACAGAGGTAAAAAACGCAGCAAAGCGCAAGTATCTGCAGTCGAGAATAAAATAAATCGTGACATAAAAACACGCAGCCGCCTCAGGAAAATGCTGCCGGACATCATCAGGGTTGGTCTGGCTTTCACTGTCATAGGCCTGGGAGTCGCCATATGGTGGAAGCCACCACTTCTGACTGCCACTTTTCCTGTCACGACTTTCAGATATAAAAACCAGCCGGTAAAAAAAGCCGCACTGTTCCGTCCATTGGCTATGCGGGAACGTTATTATGTGAAACTTCCTGAAAAATTGGAAAACCGTTATCAGTGGTTTGCTATCGATCGTCGCCGTGAAGTGGTGGCCTTAAGCAAGAAACCGCAGGAAAGTTTTTTTGGAAAAACAGCAATCAAGCGGGCCGACTCTCTTGGGCTTGATCTGGAATTCCGAACGATAGACGGACATGAATGGCGTATCAACTTCTACTCTGATGCCATTGTTTTTTCCAACAACCTTCTGTGTGTGCGACTTGACACAAAAAAGGCAGAACAAGAGTAGTGCTCGATTGTGCGAATGCGTAAATGCGCGAGTTGGGTTCAACTACGAATCACGGCTGTCGCTGGTAGGTGGCGGGATCCTGCGGAACGATATTAAAATCTGGCTTCCAGTTCGGCGAAGCGCTGTAGAATTTCATGGCTGTGTTGAAAACAAGATTCCCGATGACATCTTCGCCATGTCCGTCGTCACGCATATACTCAACCACCTTGATCAGGGATAACGGATCGGAGATACCCCAGTCAGCGGAACCGTTGACGATCACACGCTCGTCTCCATACAGCTTCACCATTGCCGAAACCCGCTCCGGATTCAGTTTAGAATAGGGATAAACTGTCATCCCTGCGTAACAACCTGAATCAAGGGTGTGTTTGATAGTTTCTTCTGTATTGTGATCGACATCGATACGGTCAACTGTAAAACCTTCGACTTTTATAATATCCAGAATACGCAGAGCCCCGCGCAATTTGTCAAAGTGGGGAAGATGCAGAACAACAGGCATTTTGCGTTCTTCGGCAATCCTCAGCTGGCGGATCATCGCATACTCTTCGTTGGGTGTAATATTATTAAGACCGACCTCACCGAGTGCCACACAGCGGGGATGATCCAGATACTCTCCCATGCCGTCAATCACTTCATCGGCCAGTACCTTGTCCTCGGCCTCTTTCGGATTCATGGAAATGGCACTGTAATGATCAATCCCGAAACGGGCGGCACGCACGGTTTCGAACTCAAGAATCAGCCGGAAATAATCAAAGAAAGACCCGGGATAGCGTCTGTTGGCGCCCAACCAGAAAGATGGCTCGACACAGGCCCTGATGCCAGCCTTGTGCATAGCGGTGTATTCATCGGTCGTTCTTGAAAACATATGTATATGCGGTTCAATAATTGTCATTTTGTTAATTCCTCTTTAGCTTTATAAATATAAACGCTGGATATACAGTATCGGTTCATCTGTCGAAGTCGATTCTCGATCCGCCGGAGGCTCTGGAGTGCGCAGACGGGGTCTGCGCTCTTTATCCGTACGACACTGTCGTGCGGTTGAGCAAGCCAACGGGGTCGGCTTGACTTTAAGGGCAGACGGGGTCTGCGCACTCCAAAGCCTTCGGCATTATTGCTTTGTAAATGCCAGCGGAAAAAGCTTTCCGAGATTTGTTTCCGAAATTCCGCCATACTCCAGATCGGCGTAAAAGACCGGCATTTCCGGAGAACAGAATTCAGCGAGGACCTGTCGGCAGGCTCCGCAGGGAGTAGCAGCTTTTTCTTTGCCTCCTGCCAGAGCCAGCGCGTCAAAGTCACGGCAGCCACAGCTGACAGCATTGAAAACAGCAACGCGTTCAGCGCAGATGCTGAGTCCGTAGGAGACGTTCTCAACATTGCATCCGGTATAGACCTCGCCGTCAGTCCCCAGCAGGGCTGCTCCGACAGGATATTCCGAATACGGGCAGTAAGCGCTCTCAGCAGCTTCGCGGGCACTGACTATCAGACATTCGATGGTTTCTTTGTCGATTGCATTGCTCATAGTCTGAATAATACCACAGAGAAGTAACAGGAGGAAAGGGGAGAGATCGGAGGTCGGGAAAACAGCTCCGGTTGTAAATGATTTTGTGTCAAGCGCACCGTACACATCCGACACATCTGAGAAAACTACATTTTTTTTACGGTCAGCCGCTCAACCTCTTCCAGCGAGTGGTTCATATGATCGCGTTCATCCAGACCGACGCGTCGGACCAGGTCGCCCAGAGTCTTCTGCCGGGGATAGAATATCCCGAACCACTTTGATTCCACCGGTTCCTCATCAAACTCCGGATGCTCCTTGGCAAAGGTCATATACTCATGTTCGGCATGACTTTCAAACGCCGCATTCATTTTGAACGACCACACCGGGTTCAGCCAGTACATAATACGGGTGAGATAGAAATAGACAAAAGTCATATGGCGTGGAAGCAGAAAATGCTTGAACCAATTGAGTCTGATACCCTTCTGCTCACAGAGATCAGCCCAGAGCAGCATATGCCACTGTTCGTTATCCTGCGCCTCGCGTCCCATTTCAATATGCCGCAGGGCAACTTCAATCTTTTTATTATTTTTTTCGGAAACAGGTTGTGTTGCACAATGAATGAGAGACAGCATTTTATAGGCACCATTCTCCCAGGCCCAGTATGGATAACGCGCGAGAATCTCCAGCACAAGAACCTTTGGTAAAGTACGAGCTTTACCGTAAAGCATATCCATGGCGGCAAACATCATTTTAAGAATAAAGTTCGCCGGAAGCTTCGGAGTTATCAGAGTCTTCTGCTGCTCAGCTTTCAGATCCAGTTCTTTACCCATAGTGAATATATAAGCATCCATATTGTTTTCTTTCTTTATATGTTATCTCTCATCCTCGATAGTATTTCCACCCTGGCTCCAAATGAGGTCTGGTCAAATTATCAGCCGTATCATTTTTCCTAAACCGCCCTTTACGCTTGTTCCATTTCAACCTTCCGTCCATACGCTGCGCAATAGCACCGATCAAAATTGCCTGATTCAGATCCGAATGGGCAAACATATCAAATCCGCAGTTTCTGCTGTTTCGAACAGAGCGCAGAAACAGTTCCCGCGGGTTACTGTTGCGCGGAAACAGCGCAGGAGCTGAAGTCCACAGATCATGTTTTTCAAGATCAACCATACGCCGTGCACCATTCTGTCCGAGATAGTGCTGCTCACATGCCGAGCCCCGGACCAACCAGCTTGCGCGTTCTCCTATTATCAGGGTACCGGTTCCGGGAACTCTGCCTAATGTTGTCCGCACCTGCTTTAAAAGTTCCGGTCGAGGCATACGCAGACCGTCATACCAGAAGATTTCGACAGGGTCTCTCTGCAATCGGGATTCGCATTGCAACCGAAGTTCAGTTGCACGGGGATATGAAAATTCGCTGCATCTTGAAGCATAGGTCCTCTCGGTCTCATACGGGGCTTCAAGCTGCAGGACTTTATAGGGAAACCCCAAAAGCCGACAGCCGATATCACCCAGGGTCCCACTGCCGAAATCAGTCCATCCGCGCCAATTGAACCTGTGATAGACATAGCGTTTGAATGAACGGGGTTTTGCCCCTGAGAGCCAGAGTTGCCAGTCCAGTGTTTCCGGCACGGGGTCACTACCGGCAGGCAGGGAACCGCCCTGGGGCCAGACCGGTCGGTTAGTCCAGATATGCACCTGGATAATTTTTCCGAGAATCCCCGTACTTATCACTTCATGCGCCCGCAGAGCCTCTTCATGCATACATCCGCAATCACCGGGCATAACAATCCGGCCTGCTCTCTCAGCCTCATTTTCCAGAACTTCCAGTTCTTCCAAGGTATGGGTCAAAGGAGTTTCGAGAAACACATGACATCCGGCACGCAGAGCATGAACAGCCTGCACACCGTGACCATGGTCCGGTGTTGAGATAACCACTGCATCCAGACGTGGCATGTTCTGCAGCATAACTCTGAAATCCTTGTAAATCTGGACTGAGGGATGCCTGACGCTGATCATATCGCGGGCTTTATAGAGTTCCCGCATGTCGACATCGCACAGGGCGGCGACATTGATTTCCGGGCGGTTAAATGACTGAAGGTGCTGGCTTCCGATTCCACCCACGCCGATAAAAGCGAAATCCAGAGGAGGGCCGGGATCTGCGCGGGAGGAGACATCGCGTTCTCTCAAAGCCTCTGTCCGTTTCCCCTGAAAAACTCCGCACCCGCCAGCAAATGCAGCCGCGGCACTCACGGCAGCGTGTCTAAGAAAAGTCCGGCGGTTATCATTACACATGCTATTATCAGTCATATATCGAAGATATTAGTGAATTAAGTTATAAGCGTCAAACACTAAGAACAGGTTTGAAACGGATAAATCTGACTAAAATGTGATCTTGCAAATCCACCCCGTAAATAATATGCTTGATATTCTTAGAGAGGTTATAAGAATGATTTATAATGTACTGAAAGCCAAACTGCATCATATCCGGGTTACCCAAGCTGAAAAGGAATATGAAGGCAGCCTCACTGTCGATGAAGACCTGATGGATACCGTCGGCATTATAAACTACGAGAAAATTCTGGTTGCCAACCTGGATAACGGCGAACGTTTTGAAACCTATGCTATCATAGGGGAACGCGGTAGCGGAGTATGTTGCCTGAACGGCGCTGCAGCATACAAGGGCAAGATAGGTGATCGTCTGATAGTCATGAACTGGTGTGGTCTTGACGAAGAGGAAACAAAAACACACGAGCCCAAAATTGTACGCCTTGATGAAAACAATAAAATTGTCGCAGCGGCGGTGTAGCAGCCAACATAAAAACGCACAGGGAAAAAACAAAAAAGCTGATTATTTTTTATCAATCACACTCGATTTTGACAACAGAAACGATCGCATCCGGTGCTTTTGCTGGCAGGCTTATAACAATGCCCTCAGCTGACTTCTTCACCGGCAGCGGATCACCTCCCGCCAGCAGACTGGCTCTTTCAGTCTGAACATCCTTTGCGGGAATCACGAGTCTGCCGTTTTCCGGCCAATCGAAAACATGGGCATAAATCACACCCGGCTTGCTGGTATATCTGCCCCAGGCAGGTTTTTCAAAGGGGCTTGCACTTGTCGCATAGATGCTTTCGCTGTTCACCTTCATCCAGCGTCCTATGGCCTGCATTGATTTCAGACTGGGTGCAGGAACTGAACCATCCGCCTTTGGTCCGATGTTGAGGAGATAATTACCCCCCTTGGAAACAATATCCACCAGGTTTCGGATAAGAGTTTCATCGCTTTTCCAGGCATGATCATGTTCACTGTAGCCCCAGGTGGTATTCAAAGTCATGCAGACTTCCCAGTCAACACCCGGCAGACCTTTATCCGGGACATGCTGTTCAGGAGTAATGTAATCACCCTTCCTCGTATCCCAGGATCTGAAACGGGACATATCTGAGGATTCCTTAGGTTTGGTAATATGATAAAGGCGGTTATTGCTGATAATACCGGGCTGGTATTTGCGAACCATGCTCATAAGCTCATCCGCCCGCCAAAAAGCCCCTTCCGCGCCTTTTTTGGAGAAATCCCACCAGATGATGTCAATGCCTCCATAATTACTCATCAGTTCTTCTACCTGATGGTGCAGATAATTCAGATACAATGCGTGATTACGTTGCCCGGCAGGAAAGGGTTGATCCTTGAGAGGATGAGCCAGAGGTTTTGCGGCATTATAGTCATACTGAGGATGATGCCAATCGATAACAGAGTGATAAAAACCAACCTTGAGGCCCTGCTTCTTACAGGCATCCACAATTTCTCTACAGAGATCGCGTCCGGTCCAATCCTTAGCGTCATAGGTGGTAACACTGGAATCATGCAGATTAAAGCCATCGTGATGTTTTGATGTAAAAACCACATAGCGACATCCCGCTTCCCGGGCCAGTCGGGCCCACTCTTCCGCAAAATTTTCAGCGGGGTGAAAACGCTGAAACGCCTCATGGGCATACTCCCAGGTATCAGCCTTCACCCGGTACTGAAGCCACTCCATTCCGCCTCTGTCCCCGACTTTCCTGCCCTTCCAGGTACCGGCAAGACCTGAATACAGGCCCCAGTGAACAAACATTCCGAAATGTGCTTCCCTCCACCATTTCATACGGGCATTCCGCTCCTCCAAGGATTCGGGGCCCCCGTGTACTATTCCTGCGGTCGCCAGAACAACTACGCTCAGCATAATTACTCTTTTCATCATATTCTCCCAGTGAGTTATTACAGAAAATTAAATTTTATACACAACCATCCCGAGACGGTCAATAAAAACATTGATAAGAACAAATCAGTCAGCTTTTTTCATGCAGCAGTGTCTGGATATAAGCCTTCATCTTATAGTAATGTGAGCCTTTCCAGTATATCTGACTGCAATCGGAACAAATAAAAAACTCATCAAAAAAACAATCGGTCTTCGGTTGCAACCGTTCTTTAATCACCTCTTTATCGGCTTTCTTAAGCAAGCCGTTACAGGAAATGCATCGGTGAAAAGCACTAACCTTTGAATAAAGCTGAAAATGCTTCAGAACCTCCGGGAGCTGCTGTTCAGTATCCATCGATCTGATCCAGTATCCATGCGACACTATTTTGCGCATCAGGATACCACGATCGTGAGTTAGTATCGTACGATTATTATTAACTGAAATTTCAACTATTTCATTGGCATTGTAATCATTGCAGTAAAGAGTGTCAAATCCCAACATGCGCAATTTTCCAGCCAGAAATCCCAGATGGACATCCAGAACAAAACGCATTTCCGGCTGCGGTGCAGGCAGGAGTTTTATAAACTTAGAGAGATTGCACTTCCGGGAGGCCGGATAAACCGACACGCAATCTCCATCCTGAAGCTGGCAGGTGAAATCAACAGAAACACCGTTAACGAGAATCGCATCAACTTCCACATGCGGCACGCCGAGAGCTTCAATGCTGTCTTTTACTGCCGGGCATCCCTTGAAAGAGTAAATTACACTCCGGTCCTTCCGGCTCTCATCAAGAAAGTCAATCAGCTCCGCATAAAACTGAAATTCGGCGTGTTTCATCAGGGGTATTTCCAGACTCCGCATCAGCATCCCGGACGGCATGCAATGCGAATTGAAATCCTTTATCCGGGGCAGCCACAATCAGATCATAAAGTTCCAATCCAATTTCTTTCTACGGCTCTGTTATATTTTCTGAATCCAGTTGCTGATTCCCTGCATGATCATTTCAATGGAAACTGTTCCGACAAACAGAGCCGTAATACGACCGGCGATTTCAATATAACGTTCTATCAAAGGCTCCTTTTTCGGTCGCACATAGTCATGCAGAAATTTAAGACCTATCATAATCAGGACTGAAAAAAAGACAGCGAAAAGAATTGTTGCGCACGCGGAGAGCACATGATGCCGTTCGCCTATAATAACGCTGGCACTGATCGTTCCCGGCCCTATAAGGATAGGCATAGCAATTGCTCCGGTAAGGTGATCTGAGTCCCCGCGCAACATTTCGATTGCTGTAGGCCCCCGGAAAACAAACTAAATGCCGATAATCAGAAAAATGACACCGCCGAAAATCTGAAACGAAGCAAATTCTGCATGGATCACACGGGAGAAAATTGTATCTCCGAGAACTGCGAAAATGCTGAACACGGCGGAAGCAATGAATCCGGCACGCACCAGCACGCGGGCAAACTGCTGTTTATCAAGCTTCTGAACCACATCTATCAGATATATAATCAGAAGAAAGGGATTCAGCAGGACAAGCAGTAAAGCGGAAGATCTGATTAAATCCATCATTTTATCGCCTGACATATTCCTTTTCAGCAACATCCGGACCGGACAGCATTGCTGTTTTCTAAAGAAACATCCTGTTTACAATGAAAGCCCTGATACGGTGTATTTCTATAGGGGGAGGAAGCGGGGCTCGCCCGCATCCTCATGGAAGGCTTTATTTATCAGAACTGTTCTGTATTCAGCAGCACCAGAGTACATGCATCCTCCGTCCGTATACCGTTTGATTCCAACTGCAATTTGAGTGCAGGGTTTTCAGCTCCCGGATTAAAGATCACCCTGTCCGGATGAAGACCGACCAGACTATCCGCCATCGGCGAAGATCGGCCTGCCGCTACATACAGAGTCACGGTATCGACATGCCCGCTGATGTCATCAAGACTGTGAATCACAGGCAGATCCTCTATTACAGGAACAGCCGGATTTACAGGCAGAACTTCATGTCCGTGTTCAACCAGCAAACGAACAGCGCGGTTCGAATAACGCTCCGGTTTGGGGCTCGCCCCCAAAACAACGACTCTCTGTTTTCCATTATTCATATTGTTTTCTGATCCACTGAAATACGCGAGCGTACTATGCAAGCTTTTCCGCACCGGAATAAACCGCCTCGACTTTCAATGCGGCTGCCGCATGGCCGGGATGCTTTTCCGGATTCCATTTCTTCATCTCATCGAAAACAGAACCTTCCTTAAGATATTCAATGCTTCCTTTGATCTGATAAGCCTTGTTGTCCTCTGTGATAAAAAGAATCGACCCTTTGCTTCCGGCAAGGATATTATTTCGTGTTTTATCAAAATAGTTGTCCGCAACAACCAGGGTTTCCTCATTAAATTTACTTACGCATGTTGCATAAATGGAATTTGGAACCGCATTTTCATCGACAGTAGTGAAAATAACGGGTCCTTTCTTTTCTTCCCACGCCTTACTAACTATTTCCGGTAATTTTGACATATCATTTTTCCTTTTATTGATACTTTGTTCCGATATTCCTTCTGTCGGCAGAACTATGATTTTATTTACGAATCTGATTTATTATTTCATATGCTTCAAAACACATACGGTGAAATTACAGTAGACAACATAAGCAGGGTTAATGCAATTAAAAAATTCTGATTACAAACATACTGTCCGGTTTATTCATCCTTCCTTTGTACATGCATGAACTTCACCGATTATAAACATCGCCCGTATTATAGCATATTATTCGCTGATGGCGAGAATATCGGGAATAGAAGCGTTGTCTCAAAATAGATGCACATCGAAGATAAACCAAAACAAGGGCACTGGTTGCCTCAAAATCATGAGACCGAGAGGTGTCTTATTTTGAGTCAAATCGCACTTGAAATTCACTTTTACTGAACTTGTTCGTATTGTTCCAATTGTGTTATAATCTGACACCTTTGTTAAGTACATCATTCAAGGAAGGTTCAGATGACGGATGAAACGCTGTTAAACCGTGCCCAGGCGGTAATGGATATTGAGATCGAGGGTGTCAAGATTGCCAGAGAAGCAATCAGCAATGATTTTATCAAATCGGTTCATATGATTGCGGATGCACTGGACGCAGGCGGCAAAATTGTAGTATCCGGCGTAGGCAAGAATCTGCATATCGCTGAAAAACTGTCCGCAACACTTGCCAGCACCGGATCAACAAGTGTGGTGATGAATCCCATTCAGGCCATGCACGGCGACCTCGGCATGATAGCGGACAACGACATTGTTCTGGCACTGAGCTTTTCCGGTGAATCCGACGAAATCATCAAGCTGATTCCTGCGGTCAAACGACTGGGAGTCAAGGTGATCGGCATGGTCGGCGGCACAGACAACTCGCTTTCATCCATGAGCGATGCACTGATTCCGGTTATCATCAACCGGGAGGCGTGTCCCTTCGGCATGGCTCCTACAACCAGCACTACGGCCACACTGGCAGTCGGAGATGCCCTGGCAATGGTTCTTATAGACGCGAGGCATTTTGTAAAGGAAAACTACGCCAGACTGCACCCGGCAGGGGCCATAGGACGCGCCCTGGTTCTCCGGGTAAGCGACATCATGCGCAGCGGCAGCAAGATCGCCTTACTGACAACAGAATCAACCGTACAGGATGCTGTCATGGCAATGACTTCGGCCAAAAGTGGAGCTGCACTGATAGGCGATGAAAACAGCAGACTGCGCGGTATCTTTACAGACGGGGATCTGCGCCGCCATCTCTCCGAAAGTCCGAACATTCTGGGTGCGCCGATCGAGTCGGTAATGACAGCCGAACCGGTATCGGTATATCAAAATGCTTTTGCCGTGGATGTACTGCGTATTTTTGAAAAGTACCGTATTGATGACTTGCCTGTTGTCAGCGAAGATAACAAAATAGTCGGCTGTGTGGATATTCAGGATCTGCCGAAGATGAAGGTTATGTGATAAGTGCGCGAATGCGCAAGTTATCTTTGTTGCGCATGGATACCCCGCAGAGATGCGGAGAACGCAGAGGTTCTTTATTTCGCGCATTCGAGCACTGGTTGGTTGAACCTTTCAACCGTTCAGGCCGTTTATACAACTATGTTTGAAATATTGAATATATTCATTGCCCAGGCGGCATCCGAGGAGCCGCCCGGACTTTTCACAAAGGCATTTGACCTACTTGTCCGGGGCGGCCCGGTTATGTGGCCCATTCTGATCTGCTCTCTGATCGGTATGACCGTGGCGCTCGAACGCCTGTTCACCTTCTGGAAATACAATACCACAAATCTCTTTTTTCAGAAGCGCATCTTTGAACTAGCGGGAACCATCAAAGAGGGTCGTTTTGACAAAGCTTACGAAGACGCAGCCGAAATTGAATCTCCTGTTGCACACATTATTTCCGATGCTTTACAGAACCGCGAAACAGGATTCAGCGACACCCTGCAGGCTGCGTCACAGCGGGAACTGAATAAACTTAAACGCGGTTTTTCAGTACTCGACACCGTGATTACAGTTTCACCTATGCTGGGCATACTCGGGACTGTTACCGGCATTATCGGCACATTCAACATGCTGAATACCGCAGGACTGAGCAATCCCACGGCGGCGACTGCGGGGATAGGCGAGGCCTTGATAACCACAGCCACCGGTCTGGTTGTAGCAATCATATGTCTTTTCCCCTTCAATTATCTGACATCTCAGCTGACCCGCTGCGCCACCGAACTGGAACAGATAATGCACAAGTTTGAGGTAGCATTTAACGCGGGCAAACTTTCATCTGGAAATAATGCAGATAAATCCAGGAACCCTCCAGCTCCCTGAACCCTTAATAAATGAAACTGATCTCAGGATATGAAAACCGGAAGGCCCGCATAGAAATGCTGCCGCTGATAGATGTAATGTTCCTTATTCTGGTATTTTTCATCTATTCCATTTTCTCCATGTCGGTTCATAAAGGTCTCAAAGTAGATCTTCCCGCGGCAGAAGGCGAGGTTCAGGTAGGCGAGATATGCACCATTACCCTGACAAAGGATAACAAGCTGTATCTCAACAAAATGGAAATGGACATAGGCCTGATTGCCGAACAGACGATCAGCAACTGGAAAAAAAATCAGACTCCAGTTTTGATAAAAGCGGATAAAACTGCTGAGATAGGCATGGGTATCAGGCTGCTGGGACTGCTGAAAGCCGGCGGTGTTGAAAAAGTTTCTTTTCAGGTGGAAGAGTAAAAACAGCGGAGCTGGTTTACATAAACCCGCTTTGCGCGTTTATAAATTGTAACCGTTCAGTGATAAGTTATATTGCTTCGCTGACAGTTACCCGCACAGCGAACAATTTCCTTTTTGAAAATTAAATTTGCTGAGTTATTAAGTCATTCGTCACCACACAATTTACAACTCGCAACTTACAAATATTTCGCAGCATAACCGAATCTTTATCGCTGACAATGTTCACATCAAACCACAGTCTGTTTTTTCTCTTAACACTCCTGATTCACTCAGCGGGAATACTGGTTGTCGCCAATCTGACTGATCAGCATGACGAGACCACCATGGCGGAACTGGAGATTTCCGCAGTTGAGCTGAACATCAGCGACTCAGCGAAGGAGACACAGCCATCGCCTCCGCCGACTCCTCCGCAGGAACCCGAACCAGCCAGGCCTGAACCCGAACCGGTCCCGGACAAAACCCCTGATCCGAAGCAGCCGCCACCTGAAATTACGCATCGCGAACCCGAGTTCAAACCGATCATCATTCCGGAACCGGAAGCCACGCCTCTACTGGAAACCAGGCAGGAAAAACAGGATATGAAGCCCCGCATACCGGAGCCGCTGCGGATTGAATCACCCAGACCTGATCCAGCACCTTTGGAGGCGGTCAGGGTTGAAAAAACTGAAGCGGACCAGCCGGATAAAAGCACATATTCCAAACCGTTACAACAGAAAACCCCGCCATCAGCAACACCTGAAAGCGGTGCCGCTGCAGCACGTATTGACAGCCCCCCGAAACCCCGCCGTAACATAAAACCCTGTTATCCTTCCGGTGCACGACGCCGTGGCGAAGAGGGAAAAGTGATACTAGATGTTCTGATTACTCCATCCGGACAAACCCGCAGTGTAAAGATTGTCAGTAGCAGCGGACACAAGACACTGGACAACGCCGCAAAAAAGGCTGTGCGTAAAGCCCGTTTTACTCCGGGAAAACATAAGGGCAAAAAAGTCGAATCACAGGCTCGACTGACGATTATCTTCAAGCTGAAGTGAGAAGAAATGCGCGAAAGCGTAAATGCGCGGTTTTTTGCTGTATCTCACCTATGGTCCATGCTCTATGCATTAATTACTCTCGCACATTTACGCACTTACGCATTGGCGCACTGACTCAAAACTTCTTCATACACCGCGAGGGTTTTGCCGACCATCTGATCAAGGCCGAAGCGGGCAAGGGCATCCTCACGGAGTGAGGTGAATTCCGTCCTGCGGATTTTTATCATAATCTCCGCCAGTTCTTTATAATCTCCGGCGGTATAGAGAAAACCGTCTTCCCCCTCCCTGACAATATCAAGCGCACCTCCGAAACGGGAAGCAATCACCGGACAATCCATAGCGAGTGCTTCGGCCATAGTACGACCGAACGCCTCGGGCTTACACTCATTGCTGGAAATAAGAACATCGGCACAGGTGTATATTTCGGCAATGCGCTTCTGCCCCCCGGCAAAGACCACATGGTCTTCTATCTCAAGTTCCTCAACAAGATGCCTCAGAGACTCTGCATATCCGGCGCGGCTGCTATTCACACTGCCTGCAATAATACATTTGATATCAGGCATTTCTTTTTTTGCCTCGGCAACAGCACGGATGAGCACATCATATCCTTTAAGCCGGGTCACCCTTCCTACGCCCAGAACAACAAAAGCATCACGCAAAGAATAGCGCTCCTCAAACTGCGCAATAAAATTCATATCCAGCCTATGATGATCAAACAGATGCGGGTCAATCCCTCGGTAAACCAGACGTATTTTCTCATCCGGAACCTTGTAGTGTTTTTTTATGTAATCCACAACCCCGCTTCCGGGACAGATCACACGCTGGCCGAAGGTCATAACGCGACTGTAAAAACTGACGCTGTTAAAACCATGCACCGTAGATACAAAAGGCAGCTTCAAACTTTTATTCGCCATAACAAAGAGCCACCCGGGCACACGGCTGCGATAATGCACAACGGAAGGGTTTAACTGTGCCAGAACTTTTTTCAATTCATTGGCCCGGCACAGAGCGGTCAGCGGATTTTTTGACCTGACATCCAGCGTAATGTGTTCGCCGCCATCACTGTCAATCTCTCCGGCAAGCTTGCCACCGGCTGAAATAACCGTGCTGCGGTGTCCGAGTTTGACAAATTCGCGGTTGAGCTCAACGGTTCCGCGCTCAACCCCGCCTTCGTTCAATGCCGGTAATATCTGAACAATGTGCATAATGGAAAGTGTAAAGTGTAAAAGATAAAGGGTAAAGAGGAAAGAAATACATAAATACGAAAATGCGCAATTTTTCAATTAAGCAATTTTTTTTTGCAGCACAGCGGATAATAAACCTTTCCTCTGTAAATATACCCAGCCGAACCCGTATCCTGAATTAACACTGCTGTCAGAACACTCTTGACGAACAGATGCTGTTTATCAGACAATGGGGACCGACAGATTTCGTAATATTCATCCCGCTACTTCGGCAGTCAAAGCCGCAGATCCGGCACACTGCGGGTGTATAATACAGATACATAAAAGAACATGAAAGGATATAAGCAAAATGAAAAAAGCAATCACATTGACCGCAATGATTTTTACCGCCATGCTATTCTCCGGATGCTACTGCGTAGGAACCCATAAAGCACAGGTTGACGGCGGCAAAAAAACCACCACCGGACTGTTTTCTTTTGATGCCATTGACAACGGCTACCCGATGATTCCCTTCTACTCCAAATTTGAAGAGAGCGAATAATTCATAATGCGGAACGGGTGACTCTGCGTTCTGCGCAGGAGGCTGGCCCTGCAATATGCGTATAATGCAGATCTAAAAAGAAAAACGAAAGTTTCAAGGACACGCCTCCCGCACAAAACGGGAAGGCGTGTCCTGTCGGAATGTAGCAGCATAAGTGTATGGGCATGATTCCGTTTTCCGGGCTGCTTCAGACGGTTGAACTGAACCGCAGAGTTTTACTCAATCTTCAATTATCACATTATCAACCGGTGCTTTTTTCTGCACCAGATTCGTACAACCGCCAAAGCCCCGGATATTACGAATCACTGAATCTTTCAACGGTCCTTTGATCCAGACAGCCGCTTTTCCGCGCGTCATCACAGTATCAACTGTGATATTGAACATTTCACCCATCTGAGATTTTCTCATGGCTGAGTAGTTTGTATCGCCTATACGGATGGCAGCATAAACACGCGGTTCACCTTCAGAAGAGGTATCGATGACGTCACGAATGATGATATTGTACATCCTGACACCGTCATGATTCAGCAGACGCACAATGCCATGGCCTCCCGTACACTTTGTCTGAACATTACGGATAATGATGTTATAGATATCATCATTATCCCGCGGATATTTGCCGCCGATCTGCATGCCCCGAGTACCGGGATTTCTGCTGGCTTTATCATTTCGCAGGCCTGTCAATGCCACCGCGTCATCACCGACTGCTCCGGTGATATTCTCTATGATAATGTCATGACAGCCTTTACGGACATCCACGCCGTCCTGATTCGGCATCTTATTGCTGTCTCTGAAAGCGATATTTGAGATACGTCCATCGCAGCAGCCGTTCTCGACGGAAATTCCCCACGCCTGGGTTTCCTCCAGTGTTACGCCGTCTATGGAAAAGCACTGCACATTATAGAGCAGTATCCCTATTGTCCGCCAGCCGCTTTTATCTCCCGGTGGATCAAAATGAGGTTTTAAGCCGCCGCTCAACACAGGGTTGCCTACACCGAGAATATGAATATTGCGGTTGCCCTTCATCGGGTTTTCAACTGTACCGGCGTTCCTTATAATATTATCCTGAGTCCCCGGGGCCAGACGCACTGTACAGGCACGCAGTATCAGAGTGAAGTCCGACGGCAGCAGAATGGCCCGGTCGATCATCCACAGCGGTTTTTCCCGCCCGGAATTTATACGCGGAATTTCTATTGAGCGCTCCCCAGTTCTGACCGCCTCGGCTATGGCCGCTTCAATACGGTCGCTATCGGTTTTCCCGGAAAACCCGTTGGGAGTAATCACGCCCCGCAGATTCATAGCGAAAAGCAACAGGCACAAATTTAAAATTAAAACACTCCGCATCTATCCAACCTCCCTAGTTTCGTTTTTTACTCAGCAACTGCCTCACTGAATGATGATTCAAAGTTTTTTATTCTGACATAAAGCATATTGTGCATAAAGAATAATTTTGTATTACGCCAAGGTTTTTTGGTTTTTTCTTTGGAAGACTCATGTGCTCTTCCCGGCTCTATATCCAACAGCTATTCCGCAACCAGTTCGAAGACAGCGGAATCATAATCGCCAGCCAATTTTACAGGAAGTCCCATTCCCATTAATGCGGCGCCACTGAGGGTTTTACCATCCACACGGCAGTGTCCGCGTTTCCGCCTGTTGATTTCCGTAAGGCGATAGCGTTTATTCAGATCCAGTCCCTGCAGCATAAGCGGAGCGGGATAATCGCTCCTGACAGGACGGTTCAGACCGTAAAGAAAAACAACTGCACGGCTCTTATCTTCATTTGCATACATCAAAGATGCATAAGTGTGTGTCCAGGGGGAGACCAGTCGATAGAGGTCGCCCTGTTGAATCACAGAACGCAGGCGTTTATAATCTTTCACAGCCTGTTTAGCAAACTTAATCTCTGCGGCTGTCATATTCTTAGGATGCAGTTCAAAACCAAGACGTCCTGACATAGCCACATCAAAGCGGAATTTAAGAGGTGTGGAACGGTGTGTCTGATGGTTCGGAACGGCGGTTACATGCGCAGCCATGGCACATGCGGGATAGAAATGTCCTGCGCCCCACTGAATAAAGACACGCTGGCGGGCATCAGTATTATCAGAAGTCCAGAATTCATCAGCATAGTGCAGGAAGCCGTAGTCCATATGGGCTCCGCCGGAGGAACAGGCTTTCATGAGGATATCCGGATACTTTTTGCGCAGCCTGCCCAGCAGATCATAAAGGCCGACAGTGTAATCAAACCACACATTAGGCTGGCGGTCAGCCCCGAGATAAGTTGATCCGGGATTCATAAAATCGGCATTGGCATCCCACTTGATATAAGCGAGATCGGGAATACCTGCAATCAATGTATCCATCTGCTTATAGATATTATCGCGCAAAGCGGGATTGGTCATATCCAGAACCACCTGAGTGCCTCCGCGTCCCTGACGTAACGGGCGTGTTTTCTCCCGCAACACCCACTCCGGATGGGCATCAACAAGTTCACTGGCAGTATTGGCCATCTCCGGTTCCACCCAGATACCGAACTGAAGACCGCGCTTTTCGGCTTCATCTGCCAGATGATCCAATCCTCGGGGAAGTTTCTTCTGATTGACCACCCAGTCTCCAAGACCGCGTTTATCATCATTACGCGCATATTTGCCACGCCCGAACCAGCCGTCATCCACAACAAACATCTCGCCCCCGAGTTCTTTTACTCCGTCCATCATATCGGTAAGAGTTTTTTCATCGAAATCAAAGTAGGCACCTTCCCAGCTGTTCAGCAGAACGGGGCGCAACAGATGACCATCACGCAATTGCTGATTACGGGCCCAGCGATGGAAATTACGTGAAACCTGACCCTTACCCGAATCCGCATAGGTCAGCGCCATTTTGGGAGTAACAATCGTTTTTCCTGAATCCAGTGTATAAGCGCCGTTACCGGTATCGGGTCCGGCATTTATGGTCATGGCATCCACATAGTCGTGTTGAATGGAAATATTCCATGCACCGCTCCAGGCAAGAGCGCCGCCTATCACACGGCCGCTTGTTTCCGTGGCACGTTCTCCCACAGAAAGCATAAAAGAGGGGTTATTGCCGAAGGCGGAACGCACACCCGACCGAGATGTCATACTGACAGTCTGCCCCAATGCGACAGGAGCTTCGACAAGCTGCCCTTCGGAGGCCCACTGCCCGGTGAGAGAAAGCACATGATATTCTTTGGCAAGCAAAGGAAAAACCAGGGCAGCTGAGTCCATGCGGATAAGTTTAACAGGCGCGGGCTCCTCATGACGGATTTCGATCCAGGTTTCAATCACATCGCTTTCAACAGCGGCTCGGAAGTGCTGAGTCACGTAAAAGGGATAAACCCTGTCATGAAGTTCAAAGACAAGATGCACGACTCCGGGCTTATCATCAACAGTTTCAGCGCTGACAGCCTTCAAATCGGTAGAAGTTACGCCATCGGCATGGATAACAGCGAGACCGCCGAACTTATTCATGGTACTGCGGCGATCGTTATCGCTGCCATATACTGAGTAGGTATCAGGACGCCGGTGGCCGAAGAAATTGCCCCCCACCCATCCTGACCAGGCCAGCGCGGCGGCATCAGAGGCATTGTTTATTTTAGAACCGTAATGCACCATCTGCCAGATATCACCCTTCTTATGAAATGCCATGGAGGTGTTTTCAGTCTGCAGAATAAAGTCCGATGTCACTGGTTTTGCCGCTACCAGACCAGTTGTCAGGCATATAGCAATGTAAATCATAAACTGTTTCATATTTCTGCTCCTATTATTTTTAGCTTTTAATCTGCATCGAGCCCGCAAGACATTGTGCCCCTCAGAGTTGCCGTCACCAACTTCCGAACAAACAAAACTCTTACGCATCCCCTGTCTGAAAGTATTTCCTGCCGCATCCTTCGGTAAAACGGATAAAGGAAAAACGTTATCTGTATAATATCCTATAAGGATGGTCTCCGTCCAGCATTACCGGTTGTCAATAATCGTATGATATACATAATCCCCCGGGCGACATGGAAAAAAGTCAAGAGGATGCAGCCTTAACTGCTTTGTGCTCTTTGATTTGCATTGCCTTTCAACTGAAAGTAACTGATAATTCAGATATTTTACGCAAAAAGCAGAGCTTTGCTGAGAGCCTTACAAGACAAACGTACTTTCGTAATAAATACTGGATATTGACTCATATGCTTTTAATACTTTTCAAAATGATGCCTCTAGTACTGATGACACTGGTGGGCTATGTTTTAAACCGCCTGAAGATCATAGACAAAACGTTCAACCGTCAGCTTTCATTGACACTGATAAATGTATTTTATCCATGCCTGATAATCAATCTGATGGTAAGAAACTTTACTCCGGCCAGCCTGCTGGAGTGCTGGACTATGCCAGCGGGCCTGGTATTCATTCTCTGCGCCGGGTGGTTTTTCGGTCTGTTGACAAGGAAATTACTGTGCGGAGAAAAACTCGAAACCCGGCGCTGCTATCATTTTATCTGTATGATGAACAACTATTCCTTTCTGCCGATAATGATGGCAGCTTCCATGTGGGGCGACAAAGCTGTGGCTCTGATAATCTTCTCGGCACTGGGATCTGAGCTGGCAATCTGGACACTGGGAATCAGAACTCTGACAGGTGACAGGCTTTCCATAAGATCATTGAAACATCTCTGCAGTATGCCTATGGTGGCACTTATGGTATCATTTATCATTATTTATACACGTGCAATCCTAACAAAGAACGGGATAAACCTTAATACGATTGTAACCGAGTTTAACGGACAGATGATGGAAAGCTTCAAATTCCTAAGCGGGGCGACAATTCCTGTCTCGGCGATAGTATGCGGTTCACGCATAGCTTCAATGAAGGCGTCACATATTTTCAACCCCCTGATGGCAGGAACCTGTCTGATGCGACTAATAATTATCCCCGCATTCTGCATCGGATTTATCTGTCTTGTTCCTCTTGAGCAGGACATCCGCAGGCTGCTGATACTGATTGCCGTGCAGCCGGCGGCTATGGCCAGTGTGGCGCTGTCGGAAGCATACCGAAGTGATGCGGAATTCGCAGCAGCTGCCACATTTGCAACCCATATCCTATGCCTGATAACCATTCCTCTCTGGCTGGTATTACTGCCCTGAAGCTACTTTCGTCCGCAACCGGAAATGCACATATTTACGATTGATCCTTTATGATAATCAGAAAAGCGAACTCAGAGACGCTCAAAGGTTTAAATGAAAACTCACTTCATATTATTATCGGCATTAACAGCACTGACACATATCCTTTCTGCAGAAGAAAAGCTGCCGTGCATTGAATGGCAGAGAGAAAGTCTGTGTCTTGTTGCAGAATCAGGCAACTACGGCCGGATGATACGCCTGAAAAATAAGGAAATTCTATGTTGTTACCAACGGGCCGGACAGTGCCGGGTAAAAAGAAGCCCGGATGAAGGCAAAACCTGGAAAGATGAAGTCTGCGTAACATCCTATGACAAAGGCATTGCCGCAAGCCCCGAACTGCTGCAGATGAAAAACGGACGTGTGATGCTCTGTTATAATGAACGTCCTGATGATACGGAATCGCACTACACCATCATGACGCGTTTCAGCAGTGACAATGGAAATACCTGGGGCAGAGCGATAAAACTTTTCGAAGCAGGACGCACCTTTGCCGACGGATGCGGAGAACCGGCGTTGCTGCAGTATCCTGACGGTGAAATTCAGGTGTTTTTCGCCAACGAGTCTGCCTACACATACTCCGACGAACAGGAGATTTCCGTAATAAGCTCTACTGACAACGGCAATAGCTGGCAGGGCCCGGGAACAATCTCATTCCGAAGCGGCCATCGAGACGGCATGCCTGTTCCCTGTCTTCTGAGCAATGGAACAGAGATAGTTGTGGTAATAGAGGATACCGGACTCTGCGGCACGGTTAAACCGGTTGTTCTGAGAGATTTCACGTTGAACCGCTGGAAAAGAATCATTATCAAAGGCAACAGCCCCCGTCGGCAGTCCGCCCTGCTGAGGCCGCTGCCAGCGGACATCTATGCAGGAGCGCCATATATCAGGCAGATGCCTTCAGGGATAACGGTTCTGTCGGTTCAGAGCCGGGAACGGAAGCCGAATGAAGAACCCGCCGTGTATGTAGGAAACCGCCAGGCCCGGAATTTCACCAACCGCACCTTTCCTCTCGACCTGGATGAAGGAATCGAAGGCAGCTGGAACTCTCTGTTTGTAAAAAACTCCGAGACAATCACACTGGTCAGCACTGCTACGATTAACGGGCACAAAGGAATCTGGGCGATTGACGGCAAGTTTAAGTGAATGAAGATCAGGACTTACGATTGAGGATCAGAAAACAACCCATGAATTTCAAAGCAGATAAAAACATCAAATCCGCCGCGGATATTCTGTGTGCGGGAGGTGTAGTCGTCATTCCGACCGATACCGTTTACGGAATCGCCGCCCGTCCGGATTGCACTGCCGCAGTTGAACGCATACATACCATCAAAGGGCGCAGGTCCGGCAAGCCTGTCGCTTTACTCGCTGCCGACAGGGAATCGGTAATTGAATTCTGCGGAGAAACTTCTGAAACTGCATTGAAACTAATGGATGCCTTCTGGCCGGGAGCATTGACGCTTGTTCTTCCCTGCGCGGAAGGTTTTGAAGGATTCCGTGTACCTGATCACAAACAGACGCGTAAACTCATAAAAGCGTGTGGCGGCACGCTGCGGGTTACAAGCGCCAACCTCAGTGGTTCCATGCCGGCACTGAGTGCAGTTGAGGCACTGAAGGATGTCGGACTAAAAGCGGATCTGGTGGTTGATGATGGAGTTTCACCTGGCGGAGTTGCCAGCACGGTCGTTAAAATTGAAGCCGACGGCGCCATGACAGTTCTGCGTGAAGGGGCCATCAGTACGGAGGATATACTTCGCATCTGTAAATATCCTCAACGGAACTGATTTGCGCTTTCGTATTAAAAAAAGCGTCTGAATTATTCTTTATTTAAAGACTGCATTCTGTTATTTTTGTTTTTTAATTAAACCGGCCTGTTCACAGCATTAAACGCATTGAAAATTCAGGAGCTGAATTAAAGTTACTGTGACTTATGAATTTGTTTATTTCATGAGTTTCACTCTGACACACGAAAAAATTGCTGAAGTTCAAACTGCAGGATATTGCTGATTTCAGGTTAACGCATGAAGGTAAAAATGAAATATTCAAAACTGTTATTTTTCTGCGCATCCGGACTGCTTTTCAGCAATGTATGCACAGGAAAAAGCATCAAACCATATACCGTTTGTTCTCCGAAAGATATCGAAGTCAATGGATATCTGGGCAAACGCTTGAACGAGTGTTTTCAGAACAACCTGAAAACCACTGATGGTCTATATTTAACCGCCCCGTTTAAATCCAGGAAAGAAACCCGCACCTGGCAGACTGAGTTCTGGGGCAAATGGATGCACGCCGCCGTTCCGATGTACATCTACACGGAGGACACTGAGTTCAAAGCCAACATCGACGCATCCGTCAAAGACCTGCTTTCAACCCAGCGCGCCGACGGCTACATAGGCAATTACACGGATGCAGCGCAGCTGAACGGGCCATGGGATATCTGGGGACGAAAATACACAATGCTGGGGCTTCTGTATTACTATGATCTTACCGGAGACGAGACAGTTTTAAAAGCCGCCTGCCGCGTTGCCGATCACCTGATGACTCAGGTCGGCAAAGACAGAAAAGACATTTATAAAGTGGGCAACTATCACGGAATGGCAAGCTGTTCTGTGCTGGAACCTATCCTCTGGCTTTATAAACGCACGGACAAAAAAGATTATCTGGATTTTGCAGGTTATATCGCCTCGCAACTCGAAGATCCTGAAGACAGCGCCAAACTGATTTCCAAAGCGCTTAACAACGTGGATGTCGGCAGCCGCTTTCCTCACCCGAAACGATGGTGGTCCTGGGAGAACGGGCACAAGGCGTACGAAATGATGTCCTGCTATCAGGGATTGCTGGAGTATTATATGGCGACCGGAAAAGAACAATATCTGAATGCAGCTGCAGCAACTGCGCGGAACATCATTGCCACGGAGATAAACGCGGCCGGCTCGGGAGCAGCCTTTGAGTGCTGGTATCACGGCAGAGAGCAACAAACAACTCCGGCATTTCACATGATGGAAACATGCGTGACAATCACTTGGATGCGTTTATGTGAAACCCTGTTGCGCCTGACGGGCGACAGAATTTATGCGGACTGCCTTGAACAAAGTCTTTTCAACGCTTTTCCGGCGTCACTTGCACAGGACGGGTCAACATTCTCGAAATACTGTCCTCTGGAAGGCCGACGCGGCAAGGGTGCAAATCAATGCAGAATGAAGACAAACTGCTGCATTGCCAACGGCCCACGCGGGTTCATCGCCATGATGGAGTCTATCCTCATGGCACACGACCGCACAATACTGCTGAACCTCTATCATGACTGCAAAGCGGCTGTTCGGATTCCGGCCACATCCAATAAGGTGACTATTGCACAGAATACTGAATATCCTGTTGACGGTCTGATAGACATCACGGTGCATCCACAAAAACCCGAAGACTTCACTCTCAAACTGCGCATACCTGCCTGGAGCAGAGAAAACTCACTGACTGTCAACGGGCAGAAGGTTCACCCCGTAACCCCCGGCAGTTATGTCGCTGTCAACCGTTTATGGAAGGCGGGCGATAAAATCAGGCTCACTCTGGACATGAGTTGCAGAAAAGAAACAATGAAAAATCATTTCGTGCTGAAACGCGGTCCTGTCACACTTGTACGTGACTCCCGTTTTAATGATGGAAATATTCATGAAGTAACAGTCATCCCGGACACGAAAAAACCTCTTAAGCTGACAAAGGCGACACCGGAGGACAAATCCATCTGGATGACGTTCACAACCGATTTGAAAACCGGTATTAACCTTGAATCTAAAAACGCACGCAAACCCAAAAAGGTTCATTTCTGCGATTTCGCATCAGCTGGCAACACATGGGATGATGAATCACTCTACCGTGTATGGCAGCGAACGGCCATCAATGTCATGCACCAGCCATACGTTTCCTACAATCCTGATGACGACGAATAACAGGAACTGATTTCAGAAGAACAACAAGGAGGAGGAGGAATAAACAATGACGACTGATTTAAAAAAAGCTTACAGAACTATCATGGATGATCACTTTACGCCGGAGATGAAAATATCATTTATCGATGGCGACAGGCGTCAGACTCTTTGTTACGAAAAGGTTTCATGGGTTATCGGCGAAGAGGAAAAAGGCTTGCGATACGGTGAAAACCCGGGACAGGAAGCTGCCATGTACAAGCTGGTAAACGGCAACCTTGTTCTGGGTGATGTCAAGTTGATTGAGGCTGACAAACATATGGCATCGGATCCCGTTCTGGTTCAAAGCGGGAAACATCCGGGAAAAACAAACATAACCGACGCCGACAACTCTCTGAATATTCTGCGTTATCTTAACGACACGCCATGCGCTGTGATCGTGAAACACAACAATCCCTGCGGCGTGGCAAAAGGCAACACCCTCGCGGATGCCTACTTCCGGGCTAACAGGGCCGACCGTCTGGCGGCATTCGGAGGATGCATTGCACTCAACCGCGAAGTTGATCTTGAAACAGCCAAGCTGATTGTTGAGAACTATGCGGAAGTCGTGGTTGCTCCCGAATTTGCTGAAGGCGTGATGGGTCTGTTCGCTACGAAGAAAAACCTGCGTGTAATGAAAATCGGCAACATGTCACGTCTCTCGGAATTTACATCTGAACGCGTGGTTGACTTTAAATCACTTATGGATGGCGGCATTATTGCACAGTGGTCCTTCTCCCCCGAAGCGCGGACAAAAGAGCAGCTGATTCCGGCAACCTGCACACGCAAAGACGGAACTGAGCATAAGATAAACCGTCTGCCCACCGACGCTGAATATGATGATCTAATTTTCGGATGGCTGGTTGAAGCCGGTGTGACAAGCAATTCAGTCCTCTACATCAAAGACGGGATGACCGTAGGCATCGGAACCGGAGAACAGGATCGTGTCGGTGTGGCCGAAATCGCCCGTGACAAAGCATATCGCAAACTGGCGGACTGGATGGCATGGGAGAAACACCAGACCCCCTACAATGCACTTGGAATGAAATTCGGAGACAAATCCGCCGCAATGACTGCCGCGATTGACGAAGAAGTTTCAGAGAAAAAAGGCGGGCTTATCGGATCATGCATGGTATCTGACGCATGCGTCACGTCGCTGTCTGGATTTTATCGCAGAGCACAAAAGGCTTTACCTGACCCAGAACCTTGTGCAATTTGCGGAGAGCCTGGGGAGCACCGACACCACAATAACTACGACGATCCTTCGGATGCTGTTTGGCTATGTGCGGCCTGTCATCGAAGAATCCATCAGGAAGGAACCCCCCGCTCAGAGTGGCGCATCAGGCCCAGCAAGGTTTCTATACACTAGCAAGGCGTCACGCTCAGAGCGAACGTGCGATGGCAAGGTGGACAACGACCACCCCACGGTAAAGCCAGTCGAGATTATGCGCTATCTGGTGCGGCTTACCAAGACGCCGACGGGGGGCGTGGTGCTTGACCCGTTCGGAGGCTCAGGCTCGACAGC
>JAWOEI010000075.1:0-2804 GCA_046482825.1 Kiritimatiellia bacterium | reverse complement strand
AATGAGTGGTAGAAATGCCGCATGGCTTTCGATTTCCTTTGTGACTACAGCTGCATATTTACTCTGCAGTATTGGTCCGAAACCTTCATTGACACTTTTCCTGCATGAAAGCATGTTGTTATCAACAAACCACTTTTCCATTTGTTTTTTCTCTGTCAAGAATTTGACCAGTTTCCAGCAAGCCTCCGGGTGCTTGGTGTTGGGATTCATGAAGATCGATTTTTGGTATAGCGTCGAACGAATATCAGAAGAGGTCCCCTCTTTTTGTGGCACGGGCGCCATCTCCAATACTTTCCAGCCATGAAGGTCGGGGTTCATGCCACTAACTTCTGTTATTGTCCACATAGTCCCAAAAATCATTGCCACCTTCTTGTGAGCAAGAAGCCTTCGGGCACCATTGCAGTCAACTTGCGACGGCGCCGCACGTCGACGCCGTCGAGATCGACGTGCGCCGGTGCGCGAGCGACGAACTCGTCGTCTTCCACGACGCCGAACTCGACCGGTTGACCGACGCGTCCGGGCGCGTCGCGGACGCCGACTGGGACGACCTCAGCGAGCTGACGGTCCTCGACTCCGACGAGCCGGTCCCGCAGCTCGGCGAGGCGCTCGGCGCGGCGCCCGACGGCCTCCTCGTCAACGTCGAACACGTAACCGGATGTCCGTCGCTCCACTTTGCTTCAGGGTCTATCTCGAAAGTGTATGTCAGTTTGTCGTCTGAGATTGTCCATTCACACGCAAGTCCCGGGGTTTCTTTCATTGTCAGGGGATCGGCACTGAGCAGTGTTTCGTACATCATTGCAAACATCATCTGTGTGTATGAATTTGAATCGATGTAATAGTTCAAGCTTTTCGGCGACTGTGAGGCAGAGAACCGTAGTGTTCCGCCTTTTTCCGCATACGGACTGGCAACAGGATCAGGCTTTTCAGTCCATCCGGGTAGAGGATACACTGTCTCAGCCCGGATGGATGAAATGAATGCGATTAAAAGTATGCCTGTTACTTGCAGCATTTGACTGTTTCGTATTTAATGAGATTATCTGATTCCGTATCAGCGCTGCAGGGCGTGTTTATCCCGCGAATGCGCGGGAGATACGCAGTTTTTCAACACTTACACACCGATTTAGCGCTTCAGTACCCGTTTGATACGTTTCATCGCTTCTTCAATGTTGTTGCGGCTGTTGAATGCGCTGATCCGGATATAACCTTTGCCGCACTTGCCGAATCCTTCACCGGGGGTTGTTACAATGCCAGCACGTTTCAGAAGGTGGTCAAAAAATTTCCATGAGTCACGTTTGGTGTTGATCCAGATATAGGGACTATTTTTGCCGCCTGTGATGCTGTATCCGAGCTCAGTCATGGTGTTACGGACTATCCGGGCGTTTTCCAGATAAAAATCGATAAGTTCTTTGATCTGGGCTCGGCCCTCTTCAGTGTAAACCGCTGCGGCTGCGCGCTGCACCGGATAGGAAACTCCGTTGAACTTGGTGCTGTGGCGTCTGTTCCAGAGACCGTGCAGAGCGACTTCTTCGCCTTTTTTAGTGTATCCCGTCAGGTTTTCAGGAACTACTGTATATGCGCAGCGTGTTCCGGTGAAACCGGCAACCTTGGAAAAGCTGCGAAATTCAATGGCGACATCTCTGGCACCGTCGATCTCATAGATGCTGTGGGGCAGTTCAGGATCGCGTATAAAAGCTTCGTATGCGGCGTCAAAAAGAATGACGGATTTATTCGCTTTGGCATAATCCACCCACTCTTTCAATTGGGCTTTGGTGGCTGTAGCGCCTGTGGGATTGTTAGGGAAGCAGAGGTATATCAGATCCACCGGTTTTTCCGGAAGTGCCGGGATAAAATTGTTTTCCTCAGTACAGTCAAGATAGGTCAGCTTTTTATATCTGCCCCGGACACATTTTCCTGTACGTCCGGCCATGACATTGGTGTCAACATAAACCGGATAAACAGGATCTGATACCGCAATGCTTATTTTATCACTGAATATTTCCTGAATGTTGCCGCTGTCACATTTGGCACCATCACTGATGAAGATTTCTTTTGCCGAAATATCCGCACCACGCGCCTGAAAATCATTTTCAGCTATGGCCTCGCGCAGAAACTCATAACCCTGTTCCGGCCCGTAACCTCTGAATGATTCATGTGAAGCCATTTCGTCCACAGCGGCGTGCATTGCCGCGACACAGGCACCTGGAAGTGGTTCAGTTACATCCCCGATTCCCAGTTTGATGATGTTTTTTTCAGGATTCTCCTCCTGAAAATTCGCCACACGTTTTGCAATTTCAGAGAAAAGGTAGGATTTCTGGAGTTTTAGGTAGTTCTCATTGATCTGAATCATTTCGTTTTATTCCTTTCGGTCGTTTGTTAAATTGTTTTGAATATTCAATTCCAAGGTGCGTTCAACCTGAGCTGTCTTAATGATATGCCGCCTGTAAAGGTGACTACTATATTCAAAATCATGCATGAATTACAAGAAAATGACGGTTTTTATTGCAAAAATACCCGTTTTTCTGATGATGCTCAAAGTGGCGGCTGATTTTTTTCAATCCTGCGCATAAAAAATGCGTACACTAAACCAGCGGAGCCGCCTGTCTGCCGACAGGCAGGGAACCAAACTGAGCCTCTGTGATATGCAAATGGTTTTTCATGTATTGAACAGTTGGGTGATATGCACCGCTGGTTTAGTCAACAACGCTATGCGTTGCATAGGAATAAATAGAAAAAGGAATCCATCTGATTTTTCGTGGTTAAAACTGCGAAGGCAACTACTGTTTTAAATGCTGCTTTAGTTGCTT
>JAWOEI010000007.1:0-7171 GCA_046482825.1 Kiritimatiellia bacterium | reverse complement strand
GCCTTCGCAGTTTTAACCACTAAAAACACGAAAAACACGAAAAATCAGATAGATTCCTTTTTCTCTTTATTCCTATGCAACGCATAGCGTTGTTGACTAAACCAGCGGTGCATATCACCCAACTGTTCAATACATGAAAAACCATTTGCATATCACAGAGGCTCAGTTTGGTTCCCTGCCTGTCGGCAGACAGGCGGCTCCGCTGGTTTAGAACTATAGCCGAGGTCCTTGACCTCGGAAGATGTATGATGCAAATTGCCGTAAATTTGACGATTTGCACCAATTCGCAGATGCGTCCGTTGAGCTCGACCGTTGAAAACATCTCTTTTCTAAAAGCCCCTGATCATGTTAATCTTTGTGTAAACTAATATTTTTTAATAAATGAACGACAAACATGTCATCCATACTCAAAACAGGAAAAAATTGCTGGCGTATAGACCAGGCCGATAAATTACGTTTTGTCGTTGATGCTGCCGATTATTTTCGCTTTTTTCGGGAAGCCCTGAAAAAGGCGGAAAAATCCGTATATATTTTATGTTGGGATATTAACAGTCAGATCGCGCTTGTCCGCGATGAAAAGGACGATGGTTATCCCACGCGGCTCGGTGATTTTCTGAATTTTCTGGTCGGCAAAAAACCGGATCTGAATATTTATATTCTGGACTGGGATTTTGCAATGCTGTACACCTTTGACCGCGAACTGCACCCCATTTACAAGTTGGGCTGGAAAACGCCGGAGCAAATTCATTTTAAACTGGACAACTACCTGCCCGAAGGCGCTTCGCAACATCAGAAGATAGTGGTTGTCGATGATTCGACGGCCTTTGTCGGTGGCCTTGACTTGACCATGGGGCGCTGGGATACGTCCGATCATGTTGCCGACAACCCCCAACGAGACCGTATTAATGAAAAAATTTCCCGGCCCTATCATGATATTCAGGTAATGGTCAGTGGAGACGCCGCCCGGGCGCTTGGAGAAATTGCGCGTGATAGCTGGCGAAAAGTCACCGCTGAAGTTTTGTCGCCGCCAAATTCTGATGGGACCAGGGACGCCTGGCCTGAAGACATCATACCGGATATGAAAAATGTGATGATCGGCCTGGCGCGTACCCAGGCCGCCTACAAAGAACAGAAGGAAGTTCGGGAGATTGAGCATTTCTACCGGGATGCCATTTTATCCGCTCGGCAATATATTTATTTTGAAAATCAGTTTTTTACCGCGCCGTCCATAGGAAAGGCAGTGCAATCCATTCTTGAGCGGGAAGACGGGCCGGAAATCGTTCTGGTGACTCCGAGGGAAACGGACGGCTGGTTACCCCAACACACAATGGACGTGTTAAGGGTGCGTTTGATTCGCAAGTTGAAGCAACATGATCATTATGATCGGTTGCGGGTTTTTTATCCTGACGGTCCCGGATTGACGGACAGTCCCATTAATGTCCACGCCAAGGTGATGCTGGTGGATGACCGGTTGGTGACGGTGGGATCCGCCAATCTGAATAATCGATCTATGGGATTGGATGCTGAGTGCAATGTTATTGTTGAGGCCGGAAAGGATCAGGCCGTTGCCGACAGTATCGCCGCGTTTCGGAATCGTTTGCTGGCCGAGCATCTGGACTGCCCTGTGGAACAATTCAGCAAAACCCTGAATACGAACGAAACGCTTTTGGGTTGTATCGACATGTTGAATAAAAAAGGCAAAAACTTTTTGGAGTCCTTGCCGCTTAAAATTTCACCGGAGGTTGATCGGCTCGTTCCTGACACGGAACTGCTTGATCCCGAACATCCCATTCGACCGGAGTTAATGATGCGACATATTGTTCCTGAAGAATTTGAAAAATCAACCCGCTCCCGGATTATTACGTGGATCGTCCTGATCACGCTTATTGCCGGTCTGGCCGCCATGTGGCGCTGGACGCCTTTGAACCAGTGGGCCAATATCAATACATTATCCGTGGCGGTTGAGTTCGTTAGAAAAATTCCGGCAGCCCCGGTCTGGGTTGTTCTAGGGTTCGTTCTGGCCGGGCTTGTGGCGTTCCCTTTTTCTTTGTTAATTGTGGTGACCGTTATTACCTTCGGTCCGGTAATGGGTTTTATCTGCTCTCTGATCGGCGGCACCTTAAGCGCGGTCGTTTTATACTGGGTTGGAGACCTGCTGGGTCGCAATGTTGTTCGTCGTATGGGGGGGTCAAAGATTAACAAGATCAGTAAGAAGATTGCCCGTCACGGTATTGTCAATATTATATTCGTGCGGATTGTGCCGGTGGCGCCGTATACCCTAATCAATTTAGTTGCTGGCGCCTCCCATATCAGTTTTCGTTATTACATCATTGGTACGTTGCTCGGGCTTATTCCCGGGATGCTGGCAGTGACTTTTCTGGCCGACCGGATTAAAGCCACGGTCCAAAGTCCTGAAACCAATAACGTGATCTGGCTAATTGTTACCGCCATAATCGTGATAAGCGCGGCGTATTTGCTGGTTACCTGGCTGAAACGAAAATCCGGCGAAAGAGCAAGTTCTGATTAGACCGTTTATTGGAATCAGATTGAAAATGGAAAAAATATCTCTTCACCTGACAACGCCGGATAAGATTACGCGCTTCGGATTTTCGCTTCACAGCCAGCAGCTCCCCCTCGGCGAACTCAACCGGGAAATCCTTTTTTCTGCTTTGTTTTTTCATGCACCTGTTATAACATGATCATCGGTGGCAGACCCGTAGGTCAAAGTTAAGACGTTTACGTTGTACTATCGTGTTCTGGAGACCATAGGTGATGTCGAACCACGGTAATTTGTGTAAAGTTTACCTGCGAACCCTTTGCGGGGAACTGATTGCATCTTAAAGATTCAGGAGCATAAATTGTTTGAAAAAACTATAAAAAAAACATTAGTCAATTCAGGAAAACTCTTACTTTTTATGGCATTAGCAGGAGTAATCCAGGGATGCAGAACCGAAGATCTCCAAACAGAAAAAGCAACAGATAAACAGGAAAAAAGTTGTTTTATGGCAGGCGTAATGCGCTGGGATGCCTTGCGCAGAGTACTGCGGCCTGACGCATGTCCCCGTGTTACCACACTTTATGTAAGTCCCGAAGGCCGAGATACCTATAGCGGCAGGCGCGCAAAAAGAAATCTGCTGAGAACGGACGGGCCACTGGCATCGCTGAAGGGTGCCCGCGATGCAGTCCGTAAACTCAAGCTTGATGGGCAGCTTGCCGGTCCGATCAGAATAGTTGTAGATGACGGAACATACTTCATCAGCGAAGCTCTGACACTTGGCCCGGAAGACAGCGGATCTTCCTCAGTCCCTATTACCTACGAGGCTGCTGAAGGTGCCGAGCCTGTAATCTCAGGCGGACGCACTGTCACAGGCTGGAAAAAGCGTAAGAATGGGATCTGGACTACGGAGATTGAAGATGTAGCTGCCGGAAACTGGTATTTTGAACAGTTGTACGTCAACGGACGCCGCGCAACACGCGCCCGGTATCCCAACGAATTTTACTGTTATATGCAGGATGTTCAGGAAAAGGTTATTAAAAAAGGAAAAGGAAAACGTATTCCGGAGCGTGCGCGACAGACGATTTTTCTGAACCGCAATGATTTCGACAGAACATTAGGAGTGCTTTCAGCAGACGAAATCAAAGATGTGCAGATGCAGATTTATCATAAATGGGATAATTCATGGAAGCGCTTTGACAGGGTCGACAGCAAAAATGCGGCGGTTGAAACTCTGGGTCGCGGAATGGCTTCATGGAATGACTGGCACTGTAATACACGCTTCCACCTGGAAAACTTCCGGGCGGCTCTCGATGCACCGGGCGAATGGTTTCTGTCCAGAGACGGTACACTTTACTACAAACCGCTACCGGGTGAAGATATGTCAACCGCTGAAGTTATTGCTCCGGTAACTGACAAGTTCCTTGTTGTCAAAGGTGATCCCGCTAACGGCGAATTCGTGGAGCATATAACGTTCCGGGGGTTGAACTTCCGCTATGCGGAATATCTTTTGCCAGATGAAGGTTTTAACAGTGAACAGGCGGCTGCATCTCTGGAAGCAACGCTGCAGTTCGACGGTGTCCGGAATATTAATGTGGAATACTGTGAAGTCGCTCACATAGGAATATACGCAGTTTGGTTCCGCAATGCCTGCAGTGATTGTTATCTGAGGCACTGTTATCTGCATGATCTGGGAGCTGGCGGTTCGAGGATAGGTCAGCTCAAGATACCGGATGACAAAGCTGAATACACACACCACATCACATTTGATAACAATATCATACGTCAGGGCGGTTATATTTTTCCCTGTGCGGTGGGTGTATGGGTCGGCTTCAGTGGTGACAACCAGGTAACCCATAATGAGATAGCCGATTTGTTTTACACAGGCATTTCAGTCGGCTGGAACTGGGGTTACGGTCCCAGCCTGGCCAAACGTAATAATTTCGCATACAACAACGTCCATCATATCGGACAGGGCGTACTCAGCGATATGGGCGGTATCTATACCCTGGGTCTCTCAGAAGGAACACGGGTCCATGACAATGTCTTTCACGATATTTACGCGTACACCTATGGCGGCTGGGGTTTATATACCGATCAGGCCAGTACAGGCATCATTTTTGAAAACAATCTGGTCTATAATACAAAAACCGGCGGTTTTCATCAGCATTTCGGCAAAGAGAATATAGTGCGGAATAACATTCTGGCATTTGCCGAGCTTTACCAGATACAGGCCTCACGCCCTGAAGAACATCTCTCCTTCACTCTGGAAAATAACATAGTCTATTATGACGAAGGCAAAGTGCTCGGAGGCGGAGCTTGGAAGAAGGCCCGGTTCATCAGTAAGAACAACTGCTTCTGGAATATCAGCCGCAAACCGGTTGAATTTCTGGGAAATTCTCTTTCGGATTGGCAGGACAAAGGACATGAGCAGGGATCAATCATTGCCGATCCTGAGTTTACTAATGCAAAGGCCGGTGATTACACTATGGCTGAAGATTCTCCAGCCCTGAAACTCGGATTCAAACCATTTGATTACACACGTGCTGGCGTTTATGGCTCTGAGAAATGGAGAAAACTGGGTGCAGTACAGACAGCTCCTCCACTGAAAATTGCACCGGCTCCGCCTCCGATTACAATCAGCTATAATTATGAACATTCTGTTTCCGGTGAACAACCCTCCCGTCTCGGTAAAGCTTATGTCGAGAACAAAGGCGATGCAATAGTCATTACGGATGAAACAGCTTCAGAAGGTAAACAGAGTTTGAAATTTGTTGATGCAGAAGGGTTAAAACACAGATTCAATCCGCATTATGTAATCCGTAACATAAACTACAGTGAAGGGCGGGCCTGTAATTCTTTTGACCTTCGCATAGAGCCCGGTGCATACCTCTCTTTCGAATGGCGTGATTACAAGGATAACAATCCCTATAAAACAGGCCCGAAATTTGTTGTCAACAACGGAAAACTGATACTCCCGGGAGGCATTAATGAGAAGTTTCCTCTCGGTAAATGGGTGAAATTCGAAATTTCAGCACAAATGTCTGAAAAGGATGGCAGTTCATGGAGTCTGAAAGTAATCGGTTCGGACGATAAGCCCCGCAGTTGGAATAATCTGCCCTTTGCATCAAAGGACAGTTTCAAAGTGGACTGGATCGGATTTATGAGTAATGCCGAAAAGGAAACCGTCTTCTATCTGGACAACTTCTCGATGCGCAAGATGGACAGACCTGATAAAAAAATCAGTAATTAAGGCTGTGATCAGCAGCCTGCAGAATCTAGCTTCAACAGCGACGTGACATTCGCAAACAGTGATGCTGTTTTCGTTCTCCTGCGCCCCGGAACGGATGATTTGAAATTTCGGGGTTGACATTTTTATCCCTCCCCCGCATGATAGATATCAAGTATGGGATTTATTGAATAATTTTAACATTCCTACGGGATGCTAGTGAATTCGATAAAGAACCGCGGGTGTGGTGAACTGTATCCGCATATAATAAGGAGAGTAAAGCATGAAGAAGGGTAAAATAGCGGCATTGGGCGTGACCGTCCTTTTGCTTGGTGGCAACTCGCTCGGCGCTGCGTCGGAGCCGGTGACGGTGAACACTTCGCCGAATCGCAACGGGTACTGGTCGAGAGTCTGTACCAATGCGGTTCCGTTGCGCTGGGAATGGCGTGAGGAAGCGGCAGTCAAAGCGGATCTGACGGTGACCGGTTTGCGCGGCACGCAGACTGTTTCTTTTACAAAGCCGACGACCAACTGGACCTGGCAGGTCAGCTCGGCACTAGTGCCAGCAGAAGAGGACTTGGCGGAATTGACATTGATTTTTTATGATGATCAGAATGTTGTGACAAGTGAGTATTCCGCACGGCTCAGCGTTTTGCCAGGAGCATTCGGGGCTACGTCGGTGATTATGTCTGACACAGACAATGACTGGACGCATGTGAGGGATGCGGCGGTGATTTCATACGATGCCTGCTGGACTGAGGACGGCACTGCGGATTCGGGTAGCCGTCTGGTGATAGAGCATCAGGATGGTTTTGTGCAGACTAACCTGCTTTCTGATGCCGCCAGCTACTACGGATGGAAGTTGCGGGGCGGTTTGTGGGGATACGGCACTTTCAACCTAGCACTTGATTTTCCCGGGACTACGGATTTGTGGGAGGCTGTGCTCATTCGTGTACGGGATGGCAGTATGATTCTGTTGTATTAGGCGGGATTTCGTTGTTTAAGAATATCTGCTACGAAGAAAAATTGTTCAATTAAACTGGAGAAAAATTATGAAAACACATTGGTTAAAAACCCTGATAATTGTGGTGTCTGCCACACTTAGTTTTAATGCGCTTGCGGCTGAAATCAGCCATGTGAATGTCCATCAGCGCTGGCCGTGGAGCCGGCTTGTGGATATCGATTACGTGATAGCGGATGCGACGCAGACTGTGGATATTACACTGGATGCTTTCAACGGAGAACAGCCTCTTGTGCTGGACAAAGGGCTCTCCGGAGATCTCTACGGGGTTTCCGGGCAAGGCGCACGCAGAATCACATGGGATCCTACCCAGAGCCAGTACACCAATGAGGAGGTTTTATCACAGTTCAGTGTGACGCTCACGCCGTCAACGCCGCCGCTCTATATGATTGTGGATTTGACGCTTGCTCCCGGCGCGGACGGGCAG
>JAWOEI010000114.1:0-10867 GCA_046482825.1 Kiritimatiellia bacterium | reverse complement strand
AGCCACATCTCTTTTTGTAGGCCCCAACAATGCCGGAGCAGCCTACAGTGTTTATGCACCGACATCTTCTGACGGCGATACATTGCTGGTAACGCTGTACAATGATGCCATTGAAGAAGCGGAATTCATAGGATCCGGACGAAACATATCCCTGTCCAATACTGTTGTCACATTCGATGACACCTATACACCGCCGAACAATTCCCGGGGAACATACGCCACCATGCTGGACGGTCAGTTCGCGAAATCCTGGGATGCCAGCTGGCAGACCGCAAAAATACGCGACGCGTATCTATACCCGACGAACTGCTTACTGAGCATTCCCGTAATGGGCAATTTTGTGCAGAAAGACGGTTACGGCCCGGTATTCCGTCTTTACAAATCCTATTACAACAAAGGCCTGAATATAAAATCACCCTTTTTTGAAATAATAAACACAGGTGAACGTACACCTTTGCTTTTCTATCAGAACGGCGGGGAAAAAACGGGCTGGGCTGCCTGCAACAGTATGGACTTCGTGGAACTGCGCCCGGAAAAAGCCGTTCGTATTGAAGAAGGAGCCGATTTAAAACTTCTGCTGGACATACGCATCAGCAGTTACAAAACGGATTGCATGACAGGACACACCATGAAAAATCCATTGCTTCCCGGTGCCTGGGCATATCTCAGAAAACCCGGCTCCACAGAAACCAACGATTTTGTTTCGATGGACGCCACAATCCTATCCAACAATTTTAACCTTGTGAGGCTCGACACTCTACCAATCCTGGAAAGCATGGCAGTCGGTTACGCCGATGAAGGCGAGTATGTGTCACACCCCTACGACACCCAATCATATAACAAGCCCGGTAAAACCATAGAATGGGATGCCGATATACCGGATAATACAGAACTCAAGATGTACACCCGCTCGGGTGACACCCTTTCCGACAACGGATTCAACATAGCCGACGCTGCATCCTGGGAAAACATATCGCCACAGGCCAATGGAGGCGTGATAAACGGATCCGGCCGATATGTGCAATTCAGGACATTTATGAAAAGTCTGCCGTGGAGTGCCTTCCCCGGCGAAAGCGGCGGAAACGATGAGGGACCCTTCAGAAGTACAACGCCGAAACTGAACAAGGTTTTTATGCAGTGGGACGGTGAGGAAAAATATGTGGACGTTGTCGGAACCCTCATGAAAGGGCCGGACTGCGGCAGATTCAAGGTAGAGGTTGACGGAAAACCTATGATTCGCGGCGTAACCATGGAAATCGAGATTTTCAAAGATATCGCCACTATGGGCAACAAAAAAGAGCGTCTGCGATCAACCATGATGGCTGAGGTGGAGCCCCGCAACAGCAAAAATGATTGAAGAAACAGTAACGGCGCATCTTTTCATCAGGAAAGGCCGGGACTGAGAATTGAGCAGCGGTAGCACAAACGCTGAGGATAAAAATATGTGTTATGCCCTTCAGTAAAAGGGCCCAAAGGAGGTTGGAATGAAAATCAGACAGAAAAACAACGGATCGGTACTGCTGGTCACAATAGGAATAACAACTATTATCTCTATGACACTGGCGTTCCTGCATGTAATGGCAAAACAGCAGATACACTCGACTATACGGACAAAGGACAGTCTCAAAGCCCGCATGATAGCTGAGTCGGGTCTGAATTTTGCCTACAACATGATACGAAACGATTTCGATCAGCTCCGGGATTTTACAATAAAAAGTCAGTTTGATGACGGCAATTACACCGTTATCGCAAAAACCTTTTCCGACAATCTGGTAAACCGGGCGCAGCTGGCCTCAGTCGGCACGTGCGGAAGCGGAAAATCCACGGTTGCAGCGGATCTGGAGAATTGTCCGGTCAGCGACAACTCCGGCTCTTCAGACGATGACTCTTACAGCCTGGATTTTGATGTGCATGTAGGTGGACAGACGGATATGGGCTCAAATTTTCACTCTGATGTAAATGATATTTTTTCAAACGGCAACATCGAGATTAAAAAAGGATCCACCCTTGATGAAAATGTAGTCGTATCCAGTGCAGGCACTGTAACCTGGGGCAAAAAGAATGATCCGCCTCCGGCTGGTGCCACCATAAATTCCGGCCAGCCTCCGCAAGAAGTTTATCCGGCCAGTCTGGAAGCAGCGATAACAGCCTACATTGAATATGCGGAAATAAACGGAAGCGTGTATACTTCAGGCTCAGATATCCCCTCCTCCCCCCCCGGAGGTGTGGGCCTATATACAGGAACAGAACCCCTGATTCTTCATGGAACATACAATGGAACCATTATAGCACTCGGCGGGAGGATAACAATTAACGCCGGAACGGTGATTTCAGGTCTCAACGGAGCCCCCTCTCTGATTTCATTGAGTCCGGATTCCATAAAAATTAACGGCGGAGCAACAATGCACGGTGCTCTGCTGGCTCCCAATTCCGCAATGAGTTTACAGGGCACAGCGGCATTTCACGGCCCCCTTCTGGTCGGTCAGGATATAAAGGGAAGCGGCACGGCAGATCTTTATGCTGGCACCGGACAGGGCTTCAGTATGCCGATGTTACAGGAAGAAATCGGAGACAATGTTGTGGTCATCTCCTGGCATTGAGCGGATACAGCATACGGATGAAAACGCTGCGCATCTTGCGGAACACCGCTTAAACCCAAAGCTGCCTGTCTGCGCCTGCCTGTCAGGCAGACAGGCAGGCAACCAACTTGTCCCACCATTTTATCCGGCATAGCCGTAGGCGGCGACGAAAGCCGGAGGCAACGGCTGTTCAAGACAGAAATTGAAATTACAGCGACTAAAAACGGCAGTTGTCATTTTGCTGTAGATGCCAGGCGCGAATCAGCGCGGCGGCTGATTACCACACCAGTCATACAACCAACTCTCTCCAACTCCCAAACCCCCTTTCTCAGCGTCTCTGCGCCTCTGCGCGACATCAAATAAAATTAAAAAATTAAAGCCTGTCACTAATTCTTCCCGGATCGGATGGCTGCGCAGCTGTAGGCTGGGTCCCCGACCCGGCGCACCAACGCTAATTCTTCCCCCCGTCTAGCTGCACAGCTGTAGGCCGGGTCCCCGACCCGGCGCACCAACGCTAATTCTTCCCGTCTGGCTGCGCAGCTGTAGGCCGGGTCCCCGACCCGGCGCACCAACGCTAATTCTTCCCGTCTGGCTGTGCCGCTTATAAAGCGGCTACTACATTGCTGCTGTGAAGCCAACTCCACTGTTTTCCTCCGCGTCTCCGCGCCTCTGCGCGAAACAAATTAATGCCTGTCACGAATTCTTCCCGGATCGGATGGCTGCGCAGCTGTAGGCCGGGTCCCCGACCCGGCGCACCAACGCTAATTCTTCCCGTCTGGCTGTGCCGCTTATAAAGCGGCTACTACATTGCTGCTGCAAAGCCAACTCCACTGTTTTCCTCTGTGTCTCCGGGTTTCTGTGGTTCTTTTTTAACAAGCATTCAGAAAAGGGTCATCTGACCGGATTGATCATCCGCTTCCTTTTTCTTTTTGCGCCGGGCCAGCCTGGGCAGTCCGGCTTCCAGTTCGCCTTCTTCCAGATTGGTGAGTATTTCGTTTGAGCGGGCTGTAACCTCAACCGGCAGTCCGGCGAGGCGGGCAACATGAATCCCGTAACTTTTATCAGCAGTACCTTTGGCAATACGCCGGAGGAATACAATTGAAGATCCTTTTTCGCGCACCTGTACCGTGTAGTTCTTAACTCCTTTGAGGGTCAGTTCCAGATCGGTGAGTTCATGGTAATGGGTGGCAAAAAGTGTTTTGGCCTTCACACGGGGAGTATTATGCAGATACTCGGCCACGGCCCAGGCTATGCTTATACCGTCGAAGGTGCTGGTTCCCCGGCCGATTTCATCCAGGACAATCAGAGAGCGGTCTGTAGCGTTATTCAGAATATTGGCGGTTTCCTGCATCTCCACCATGAAAGTGGAGCGTCCGCGGGCAAGGTCATCACCGGCACCGACACGGGTGAAGACACGATCGATCAAAGGAATACGTGCTCTGGAGGCAGGCACGAATGAACCGGCATGAGCCATAATCGCAATCAGAGCAACCTGGCGGATATATGTTGATTTTCCCGCCATGTTGGGACCGGTAATGAGCATTATCTGGCTGTCGTAACAGTTCAGGGAACAGTCATTGGCTACAAAAGCCTCGGCATCGGGAAGCTGTTCTATCACAGGATGGCGGCCATCTTTGATTATCAGTTCATCATTTTCGGTTATCTCAGGCCGCACATAGCCGAGCGCCAGGGCACGATCGGCAAAAGATATCAGCACATCAAGCCGGGCAATCGCATCAGCGGTTTCCTGGATGGCAGCGGTCCGTTCGGCGGTTTTTTCGCGGATCTCATTGAACAGTTCAATTTCCAGCATGATTGATTTATCCTGTGCGCCGAGAATCTTCTGTTCATACTCTTTCAGTTCCGCAGTGATATAGCGTTCAGCGTTAACCAGCGTCTGACGGCGCTCATACTCCGGCGGCACCAGTTGAACCTGCCCTTTGGAAACCTCGATATAAAATCCGAAAACTTTGTTACGCCTGACCTTGAGTGTTTTTATTCCGGTACGCTCCTGCTCCGCGGCCTGATAGGCGGCCAGCCAGGCATGGCCTTCCGAAGCCAGAGTCCGCAACTCATCGAGTTCCGTGTGGTATCCTGCCCGTATAATACCGCCATCCTTGAGACTGGCGGGCGGAGAATCGTCTATGGCCGACTGCAACAGGGCAACCAGATCGGGAAGAGCGTGCATACGGCTGGCTGTGTCAGCCAGCAGAAAATCGCCTGTTTCCACGAGCAGTCCGGAGAGATCAGGTACCGGAAGCAGAGATGCGGCAATAGAATTCAGATCGCGGGCATTGCCGCGACCGGCGTCAACACGGGCAATCAGACGTTCCAGGTCGCGCACGCTGTCAAGTTTTTCACGCAGGGTATTAAGAAGAAGACGGTTTTTACAGAGCACTTCAACGGCATCAAGACGTGCTTCAATGGCGGCGGAATCACGCAGGGGGCGGGTTATCCAGCGACGCAGCATACGTGCACCCATAGGTGTACGGGTATTGTTCAGCACCCCCTGCAGAGTGACATCCGAGGATTTGCCCCGTTCCACGACCAGATCGAGGTTGGCGCAGGTGCTGTCATCCAGGGTCAGGAAAGAGGATGCCTGACAAAGATGCATTGTCCGTACATGGCTGACATTATGATGCAGAGATTCGCTTACATAATGCAGTAACGCTCCTGCGGGACACACCAGCTCGGGCCAGCCCTCACATCCGAAGCCCTCAAGGGAATGCACCCCGAAATGCCGGACCAGTTTATCATAGGCACAGTCATACTCCAGAGTCCACTCATCGACAGGAGTAACCGTACCGGCAACACCGGAGTTGAACGCCTCCGTCAGCAACGGATCACAGAGTTCATCCGTCACAGAGAGTGTTTCACTGGGAGAATACCTTTTGATGTGTTCCAGCAGCCCCGCAACCGTGTCGGCGCATTCCACAGAAAACTCTCCGGTGGAAAGATCCAGCACAGCAAGTCCGCAGTTTCCGCCGCAATAAACCGCACAGATAAAATTATTGCGTTCCGAATCTAAAATTTCATCTTCAGTAATGGTGCCGGGGGTGACAACCCGGGTCACCTCCCGGCGGACAATGCCTTTGGCCTGGGCGGGATCTTCCACCTGGTCGCAGATGGCGGCTTTGCGTCCGGTTCGAATCAATTTGGCAAGATAGCTGTCCAGAGCGTGGTAGGGCACACCGCACATGGGAGTTCCGCCGCGCTGAGTAAGCGCCACGCCGAGAAGAGGTGCGGCAATACGGGCATCCTCGAAAAACATTTCATAGAAATCGCCTAATCGGAAAAGCAGAATCACCCCTTCAGGCAATTCTGATTTTATTCTGCGATACTGCCGCATCATAGGTGTCTGTTGTCCGGCTGCCATCGAAAAATCCTTTGTTAGTGCGTTAGGCCCTTCTTTGAAGAGCAAAACAAAAATGCGGGTCCCCAGCAAACAAATGTAGTAAATATGCAGTTTCGGCTGATCCGCCGCAGGCTTTGAAGTGCGCAGACCCCGTCTGCGCTTATAAATATACAGTCCTGCCATGCCACGACGTAATGCCGCGGGCGGGACGAAGGAGCAAGCACTCCGCACGGCCCGGTCTTATATCTCCGGGTGCTTGAACTTGTGCGGAACAACCGGGTCGGGGCCCCCGCCCTGCATTACGCAACCACTCGATCTAAGCGTATTCGCAGATCAGACCCGGTTGTTATTCTCTCAACTACAGTCTCAAAAAACAAGGAATTGAACTGACATTTTCCGTAAATTTTGTATCGACTGAAAGCTGATAATAAGATAATATTGGCTGACAGTTGTGTTTATAAAATAACCGTGCCTAAAACTGCGTGTAGGCAGTAGCTTGTTAAATCATGACCAGATTCCCTTTAAAAAATATTCCGCACAGCATAAGAACACATTTCGGATTACTGACAGCGGGAATATTGTTGTCGCTTCTGCTGATTTTCTATCTCGGAGGCCGTTACATACTGATCAACATCATCAGGCAGGCGGAAAAAGAGATCACCAACGTCAGCTCCGACATAAAAAAACTCATTACGTACCAGTCAACATCTTTGATGAATTTCACAGTTGCCACTGCCGGAAAAAGCGCAGAGCTTGCTTCGGAAAAGCAATACAGTGAAATTCTGAAAAAATCGATAAATCCCATGAGACGGAGGATAAGAACGCATATATCCGCTTTTTTCGCACCTGACGGATCTCTGTCTGACGGCTATTACATAGGGGAAGACAACACATGCAAGCAGATTGAACCGGAGATGCTCTCGCGTTATTTCAACAATGAAACAATACCGAAAACCCTGCTCAAAAACAGAACAAAGCCGATTTCGGGTGTAATAAGATTCCGCAACTCCCCTTATTACGCAAGCATTGTTCCCGTCCATGACTCCAATGGAAGGATCAGCGGGTTTCTCTGCATAGGGTCGCTTGTACAAGGTGATCTTCTCTTCAGAAAGATGTCCGAAATATCACAGGGGCTCAGCATATACATGAAAGATAAGCCGGACATACGGCAAGGCGGAAAGAGCAATGAGCTGGACAATACGGGCATACCGGCGTCAATCTTCACCGATGACAAACTTTTCGGTGCGGGCAGCAAATGGCACATAGGAAGTAACGAATTCGAGGCTGTCATCCCTATATTCGACATTCTCGGCAATGAAATCTCATCCCTTTCAATCCGTTTCCCGCGCAGCTTTTCTTCTCTGACAAAAACAGCACTTGTCTGGCTGACTGCATTTGTGGCCGCTGTAGGAATAATATTCATCGCCCCGATCTTCTGGTTGCAGGGACGTGTGATTCTTGATCCGCTTACAAAACTGGAACGGCAGATTCACGAAATCGCGGAAAAATACAGGGAAAACAAAATTGAATACCTTAATTATGTTTCAAACGATGAATTCGGAAGTCTGGCGCACAGCGTTAACAGACTTTTGAGGGAGCTCAACGGAAAATCCCTGGAAATACTGTCCCATGCACAGAGAAACAACGCCCTTGTAAACAGCATAGCGGACTGCCTGTGCATATTCAATGCCGAGGCAGAGCTGGTATCGATTGAGAAAGAGCCGGACGATACCGCACCGATACCGGACCTCGAAAAGAACGGAAAACTCACGCCAGCTTTTTTTTACAAAGAAAGTATTGAGCAGTTTGAACAGGCGTTGAAAGAAGTATTAAAAACCGGAAAGGCAGCCACTGCATCTTTGCGCGGCAGTCAGCAAAAAGGGTTTCCGCGTTATTTTGAAGCCCGTATCAACCGTATGGATGAAGATTTCGTCCTGGTTGTTTTCCGTGATATCACGCAGGAACACATAGATAAGCAGAAGAAGAAGAAAATTGAAAGCCGCACAGACAAAATCAGACAGATGTCCACAATGGGGAATCTCGCAGCCAGTATCGCACACGATTTCAACAACATTCTGTCTATTATAACAAACACTATGAATATAAAGTTCCGCCCGGAAGACCGTTGCAGTACTGAAGAAAAAGAGGCCGTAAATGCAATACGCGAAGCCTCCCGCCGCGGCAGCGAACTCGTTCAGGAGCTGATCGCATGCGCAGGCCAGGCCAGGATCAATCTGGAAAGAAAAAATCCCTTCGATATCATCAACAGGCTCACACCTCTCTACAAAGGGCTGATACCGCCAAACATCAACCTGGATATTTCCCATGGAGAAAACCTTCATGATGTTATGATTGACAGGACTCAGTTCTGGAAGGTTATTGTCAACCTGGTTAAAAACGCGGCGGAATCGATCAAAGGCACCCGGGGATATATCAGGATCTCCACCTTCAACTACGATCTGACAAAAGCAAACGCAACGAAATTTCTAAGCAGCCACCCGCTGGAGGCGGACAAAGGTGTTATTTTCGAGGTGTCCGACAATGGCCCCGGCATTCCGAAAGAAATCAGAGACCGCCTGTTTGAACCCTTTTTCTCCACAAAAAAGATCAACCGGGGACTGGGACTGGCAACCGTATTCGGGATTGTGGACAGCCACAACGGCGGTATAAACATCATCTCACATGAAAACGTGGGAACAAAATTCAGAATATGGCTCCCCGCAGCCAAAGATTCCGTGAAGAATGAAGATAACGGAAAGCTGCCGGAACAATACGGTAACAACAATCCGAAGGAACGGGAAAAAAGAAAAAGCAATTCTGATAAATCACACGTGCTGGTTATCGACGATGATCCCTCCATCATAAGAACGACAACTCTGCTGATAGAGCATCTGGGGTTCCAGACCCTGACCGCACAATCCGGAGCTGAAGCATTTGCGCGTTTCAGAAAATATAAAAATGAAATCGATCTGGTCATGCTGGATGCTCAACTCGGCAACCTTGACAGCGTACGGCTTCTCTCAACATTGCGAAGAAACGAAGACAATATACCTGTAATTATATGTTCCGGACACTCCAGAGAGAAAATCGAACAAATGTTTTCAGAGTCCTCTATTGACGGCATTCTGACAAAACCATATACCGTAGAAGAACTGAAGGAATTGCTGGTCAGCCTGACTGAATTGAAAAAACACTAGATATTTTAGCTATATCCGCACCCACCGAAACAAATCCGTTGGGGAAAAAACGAGGCAAAGCCGCAAATCTGCAATTATCATTACTCCTGAAGAGTATCAAGAGGCTTTTATCGTCTGTTGGTTATCATTTACTATGGCATAATAGATGCTCCTATTGAGGTGTTTCTGGCAGTTTGACTTGGCCGGAAAAACTGAGTTATTACATATTATTATGTATTAATGCCACAGATCCGCAGATTAAAAAGAGGAATTTGTTATGACCCGGGAAGCGAATAGCGGGACAACCATCGTTGAAACAGTGATTGCAATAGTGCTTCTGGCATTGGTTCTGGCAGCCGCTTTCCCTCTGGTGGATCAGACGCTCGGTCGTATTTATTCGACGAAAGATCACTACGTTGCAACATCAATATGCCAAGCAAGAATAGAGAGGGCCAGACAGGTTCCGTACAGTGATCTTTCTCTGATGGACGAGAAAAACATACTGGTCGATGATTTCGGTAATTTAGCTGTGCTTAACGGACGTTTCCGGCGCACAACGGAAGTGACCACCAACGGCCTGCCGGTCGGTCTGACCCGGATGGAGGTAACGACAGAGATATGCAAGTGTACACGCTGGGGATGGATGAGGTTTCTCCACCCGATAAACACGGAAAACAGAAAATGCGGATTTGACGGTATTCAGGAGAAAATGTCTTTTCTGTTTACGGAGTACGAGGAGAGGTGATTTATGCGCAAAGGTTTTACACTGCTGGAAACTGTGATTGCCACCAGCCTGACAGCAATGATAATGGTGGCAGCCGTAGGTTCGTGGATTCTTTTCCTGCATAAATCGAACAAAGCCAATCAGCAGGCCTTTCTGGACATGGATGCCCGCCGTGTGGTGGAACAGTTCAGACACGAGGTCCGCAATGCCGCACGGGAAACAATAATGTTCTATCCGGACAATCAGGAGCCTTATCTGGCTCTGGGATTCGCCCTTGCACGCGACACGGATAATGACGGACTGATGGATATGGATGCCCAGGGTTCGAACATACTCTGGAGGGAGACGGTTGTGTATCATGTATGGAACAACAGCAAACCGCCTGAAATGCGTAGAACCGTGTTTTACAGCCGGAACAACGACGCATCCCGCAGCACCTATTACAATCAGCTTAAAACAGTCGCGGAAACCGGTTCCGGCGATGCGGCATGCCTTACTGGTGAAAGTTCAGACACACAGACAATGTTTTCGAATCTCTTCACCGGAAACCTGTGGCATGCCGAAGCCTCGTTCGATGGTTATGACGCGAACGAGAACACGCGGGAGAAGGTCACATTCGGCACTGTATCCCTCAAACCGGGCGCCCACCAGCTCAAGCTGGAAATAACCGGAAAGAATCCATTCTCAAGCGGGCGGACTCTTAGAATCGACCAGCTGGGTCTGGGAGTCTGCGGCTGGCTGCACGAAGCTGAATCGTGTGAACTCGCGGGGACCGCAGCCACATCTCTTTTTGTAGGCCCCAACAATGCCGGAGCAGCCTACAGTGTTTATGCACCGACATCTTCTGACGGCGATACATTGCTGGTAACGCTGTACAATGATGCCATTGAAGAAGCGGAATTCATAGGATCCGGACGAAACATATCCCTGTCCAATACTGTTGTCATTCTGGAGGGATGAGTTGGTGGTAGCGATTCCGGCTCAGCATCGCTGGGCGAAAAAAAAGGAGGTCTCCAAAAAGGAACTTTTCAGG
>JAWOEI010000003.1:0-15046 GCA_046482825.1 Kiritimatiellia bacterium | reverse complement strand
GCTTGAGTGTGCTGATCAGCGGTGCGGGAGGGTCTATAGGCAGCGAACTTGTCAGGCAGGTGGCCCGGATAGGGCCGGACAGGATTGTTCTTTTTGAGCGCTATGAGAATGCTCTTTACAATATTGATCGCGAAATACGTGAAAAAATGCCGGGAGTGAATGTTGTTCCTGTTGTCGGTGATATTTGTGATGCTGCAAGAGTGGAAAATGTGTTTCAGCATTACAGACCAGATCTGGTGATTCATGCCGCTGCTCACAAGCATGTGCCTATGATGGAGATCAATCCGGGTGAAGCAGTCAGGAATAATGTTATAGGAACACGTATTTTAGGGGATGCTGCTGTTAAATACGGTGTGCATCGTTTTCTTCTGATTTCCACGGATAAGGCGGTTAATCCAATCTGTGTCATGGGAATTACCAAGAGAATGGCTGAAATGGTTATTCAGGTACTGAACAGGAATCAGGGAAAGACGCTTTTTTCTGCGGTAAGGTTTGGGAATGTGCTTGGTTCCTCCGGTTCGGTTGTGCCTCTGTTCAGAGAGCAGATCAGCAGGGGCGGGCCTGTAACGGTGACTCATCCTGATATGCAGCGCTATTTTATGACAGTGGAAGAAGCTGTTCATCTTGTTCTTCTTACTATCACGCAAAGTTCCGGCGGCGAGATATATGTTCTTGATATGGGGAAACCTATTCGCATTGTTGAAATGGCGGAAGAAATGATACGACTTTCCGGTCTGCTTCCGTATGAGGATGTGCCGATAATATTTACAGGTGTGCGTCCCGGCGAGAAGCTTTCCGAGGAACTCGATGTCTGTGAGGATTCGGTGTTGAAAACACCGCTGGCGAGAATTTATTTGAGTAATATTGTCCGGGCGGACCCCGGTGATGTTCAGGAAATGATGGGTTCATGTGAAAGAATCTGTGCAATGAAAGATGATTATGTGCGGTTGCGTAGTGCTGTTACGGATCTTTATTCGATGATTGTTTCCCGTTCAGACAACAGGGTTGATAAACAGTGAAAGTTATTATAATAGGCGCTGGACCTGCCGGCATGACAGCCGCATATCAATTAACAAAAAAAGGTGTGCAGGTTGAGGTGTTTGAATCTTCGGCTGTACCGGGTGGAATGGCTGCCAGCTTTAATCTGTGGAATCAGCGGGTGGACTATGGGCCGCACCGTTTTTTCAGCAACGATCCCCGGGTCAATAAAATCTGGCTTGAAGCAGTTGACGGACAATATGAGATGGTCTCCCGGCTGACTCGGATTTTTTATAAGAAAAAATTCTTTTACTATCCTTTGCGTGCTTTTAATTCCTTCTGGAATCTCGGTCCGATTGAAGCATCACGTTGCCTTTTAAGTTATCTCTGCGAACGGATGTTTTTCAAGGGGAAGCGTGATGAAAGCGGTTTTGAGGGGTGGGTTGTCTCCCGCTTCGGCAGACGTCTTTATGAAATCTTTTTTAAAACTTACAGCGAGAAACTCTGGGGAATTCCGTGTGATCAGCTGGATGCCGATTTCGCCGCCCAGCGGATAAAAAACTTTTCTCTGGGTGCCGCTCTGAAATCCCTGATATTTCCTGACCGAAAAAAAGAACATAAAACCCTGGTGGATGAATTCGCATATCCGTTGGCCGGTGCCGGGTCTGTTTATGAAAATATGGCTGGCTATGTTATGAATAACGGCGGACGGATACATTTCGGGCGTCCGGTACACAAGCTTGTTTGCAACGGCCGGACGGCTGTCGGCGTGTTGTGTGCGGACAGAGAAGAGTTCCGGGCGGATCATGTGATATCTTCAATGCCGCTTACACATCTTGTGCGGGGGATTGAGGAAGTCCCGGATATTGTCCGTAAAGCCTGCAATCGCCTGACCTATCGTAATACAGTCATTGTTTATCTGCGACTCGGCAGCGAGGATCTGTTTCCCGATAACTGGCTGTATGTGCATGAACCTTCCCTGAAGACAGGCCGGATTACAAATTCCAGAAACTGGCTTCCGAGTCTGTATGGAAATGATAAATCAACTATTGTCGCTATGGAATACTGGTGTTATCCTGATGATGAAATATGGGATATGGATGAAAAGGATCTGGTGGCAACAGCTGTTCATGAGCTGAAAAAGACAGGACTTGATAAATCTGCTGATATTATGGATGGATGCGTCAGAAAAATTGAGTTTTCCTACCCGGTGTATAAACGGGGATACAAAAATGATGTGGCGGCAGTGCGGGATTTTCTGGATGAAATCACTGGTTTGAGTGTGATCGGACGTTACGGTGCCTTCAAATATAACAATCAGGATCACAGTATCCTTATGGGGATACTGGCAGCCGAGAATATCTGCGATCAGACCGGTCACGATCTATGGAGTATCAATACCGATTATAAATACCAGGAGTCCGCTGTGATAATCGGTACAGGCCTTGTTGACAGCTGAGGATGCAGGACGATGTGGTGTGTCAGTGGCAGAATTACTTTTGAAGTTGGTTTCAGGTATGAATATGATAAAAAACGACAGTGACAAAGGCGGATTGCCCTTTTCAGGACGGCTGATTATTTTTTGTCTTCTGCTGCCAGTATTCTGGCTGATGTATAAAACCACGGTGATTTATACAATGGGAATGTTCAGGGAGCCACTGGAGTCTATGTCGCATGGCTGGCTTATTCCTTTTGTTTCTCTTTATGCTTTATGGTTGCAGAAAGATCAAATTCGTCGGGCTGCATCACGTCCGTCATGGACAGGTGCTGTGCTGGTGTTGTTTTGTCTGATTGTATTCTGGTTCGGATCCCGTGGCGGACAATCACGCATAGAACAGGTTTCCCTGATAGGTCTGCTCTGGTCGGTGCCTTTCGCTTTCTGGGGCAGAGGTGTGGCCAAACTTCTCATTTTTCCCGTCGGCTATCTTGTTTTCACAATACCCCTGTCTTCTTTTCTTGATATTTTTACCGTGACACTGCGATTATTGTCCACTTCCATTGTCTGTACATTGATGAATGGACTGGGTTATGAAATACAGAGGGTTGGAAACTTTCTGTTTTCTCGCATACCCGGGGCGGAATTCAGTCTGAGTGTTGCTGACGGTTGCAGCGGTATTGAATCGTTTTTTGCCGTTATGGCTCTGACTGCCGCTTACGCATGGCTGAAACAGAAAACTCTGTTGCAGAAAATAATCCTTTTCATATTTGCTGTACCGATTGCAGTGGCAGGCAATTCAGTGCGTCTTGCCTCTGATTGTCTGGTTGCTTTATGGTTCGGGCAGGATGCTGCCGGGGGTTATTATCATACTTATTCGGGATTTGCCATAGCCTTTTTTGATGTTTTTCTGGTGGTTCTTGCAGGAAAGCTGGTGGCTCGCATGGATGGATGGGTCCTGAATTCCGCAAAGCTGCCTGCGTGTCTTAAAAATGGTAAGCCTGTTGCGCCCGGTGCCTTACATTCAGGTATTGTCTCAACTTACACCCTGCCTCTGGTTGTTTTTGCAATGATCGCCTTTGTCTGCTTTGTGCGGTTTCGTATTCCTGAGCCCTCTTATGCAGAGGCTGATTTCATGAAAAAGGCCCTTCCCGAAAAAGTTCATGAGTTTACAGGGACGATCCCCTGGTTCTGCCATAATGAAAGTTGTCTTTTTGTGGACAGCCAGGACAGGTTGCAGAAGCGGAGCGGGCAGAGTGACGGGTTCGTCTGTCCGGCCTGTGGTGAACCCATGCATATCAAATCCCTCGGCGAAACAACTGACATGCCCGGTGACACAGTGATTTTAAAGCGCAATTATCGTTCCGGTGACGGGATGCAGTATAATATGAATGTTGTTATCGGCGGCAGAAGCCGCTACAGCATACATAGGGCTGAACAGTGTCTTCCCGCCCAGGGCTTTCTCATGGAGAATACGGGTACAATTACCTTCAGTCCGGACAATCTGACACCATGGAATGCAAGGTTGATTGAAGCCAGTCGTGATAAAATGCACAAGGCGGCGCTGGTTTACTGGTTTGTGAGCGAAGATCGCGTATGTTCTTCGCATCTGGAAAGAATTCTTCTTGATGTATGGGACCGTTCGGTACACAATAGAATTAACCGTTGGATTATGTTTTCTGTTTTTATTCCCTCCGGGCTGGGTTCACCGGAGAGTATTGAAAGCTTCGAAAAGTTTTTATCGGAATTTTATCCGCAGGTTTATTTAAAGGTGGATGTGGTTAATGATTAGTGGTTGGACTGTCAGTGCTGTTGATTCCTTTGTCGGGTTTCTCCTGAGGTTGACTACCGGAGGTGTGAGGTATGTTTCTGCTTTTGCCTCCGCGTTTCTGTTGTCGTTTTTTCTAACGCCTCTGATGCGTGCATTCGCCAGAAAAACCGGAATGGTTGATCAGCCTGATGCACGCAGAATCAACAAGGTTGCGATTCCTCGGGGTGGGGGAATTGCCGTATTTTTAGCGTTTCACTTGAGCCTGCTGATTTTTGTTCTACTGGGCAACGGCAGAATCAGTAATCATTTTACCTTACATTGGCATTTAAACTTTTTCCTGGCGTCTTTATTGCTGCTGATTATCGGATTTATCGATGATAAATGGGGAATGAAAGCTTTTTACAAGCTGATTGGCCAGATTGTGGTGGCGGCCTGGCTTTTTCTTGTCGGAGTTAGGATAGGCGGCATTGTTGTGGCCTTTCCAGACTGGCTGGACTTTCTTGTGACAATGTTATGGATTGTCGGAGCAATCAATGCTTTAAACCTGATTGACGGAATGGACGGTCTTTCTGCCGGTTTGTCTTTCATAGCCTGTCTGGGACTTGCAGGGGCCCTGCTTTTCACTGGACACACGGCTGATACGCTGCCCTATCTTGTACTGGCCGGGGCCTGCCTCGGATTTCTGCGTTACAATTTTCATCCGGCATCGGTTTTTCTGGGCGATTCCGGCAGTATGTTTTTAGGTCTCTGTCTGGCAACAATGCCTCTGGTTACCGGATCACAGAAGGAGCTGGTCGCTTCCCTGGGGGTTCCCCTGTTAGCTATGGGGGTGCCAATTTTTGATACAATACTCGCCATCTGGCGCCGGACTGCCCGCGCGCTTCTGCCGAAAGAACTTGTCGATATCACAGGGCAAACACGTATCATGCAGCCCGATAAAGAGCATCTGCATCATCGTATCCTGCAGAAAACATCTAACCAGAGAACTGCGGCTGTTGTTCTATATGCGGTGAGCATGTTTCTGGTTCTGGCGGGTCTTGTCGGAATGCTGCTGCATAATCATGCGCCCGCTTTTTTTATGATTGTCTTTATGGTGGCGGTTGTTGTTGCCGTGCGTCATATGATGAGCGTCGAACTTTGGGATACAGGCCGTTTGTTTTCAAGAAAAAGGGCGACTTTGAGGCAGGCGATAATCCTTCCTCTGTATATCGGAGCGGATATCTTTGTTCTGTTAATCGCCTGGATCACAGCCAGGTTTTTTTCCGGACTGCCTCTGGACCGCGATGTTTTTCTTCATCATATGCCTGTAATTATAGGAGTCATGTTTGTGAGTCTGGTTTTGTCAAAAACCTACAGGAGGGTATGGTCGCGTGCACAGATACGTGATTTTGTCGTTCTGGCCTCGGCTTTGGCGGGATCCAGCCTGCTGGCTTCAGCTCTGATGATGTTTGTGGAAAAACCCGGCTACGGGACGTTGAAATTCGCTTTATTGCTTTATATGTGTGCATTTTTTCCTGTTGTCGGGTTAAGGGTGCTTCGCGAATGTTTCTACGGGGTTATGCACTCTCTTGAGCGTATGGCGATTGCCGATGAAAAGGACACCAGAAAAATCCTGGTTTTCGGCGGAGGTACGGAGTTCCGCCTCTATCTCAAAAAGCTTATATCAAATGCCGGAAATAATAAAACCCTGATTGTTGGCCTGCTGGATGATGATATAAACCTTCGGAACAGGATTATTTCCGGATACAAGGTTATGGGGGGCTTGGAGGATCTTCCCGAATGTGTTAAAAAGACGGGTGCTGACTGTCTTCTGATTACATGTGATCTTGATTCGGACCGGAAAGATGCGATCAAAGAGATGCTTAATGATATACCAGTTGAAATTATGCTCTGGAAATGTTCGGAAGAGAAGCTCAAGTAATTCTGGATTTTGCGTAAATCCGGTTTAATGAGGGAAAATAAATGAAAAGTTATCGCAAAGAATTGTGGTTCAATGCCAAAAAACGTCGTGAAATCATCAATATAAATGAAGATGTGGAGAAGTGTTTACAGGAGTCCGGTATTAAAGAGGGACTCTGTCTTGTTAACGCTATGCATATAACCGCCAGTGTTTTTATTAACGACAATGAATCCGGCCTGCATTCAGATTACGAACGCTGGCTTGAAAAGCTGGCTCCGGAAAAACCCTACGACCAGTATGCGCACAACGGGTTTGAGGACAATGCAGATGCCCATCTGAAACGCACGGTCATGGGTCGCGAAGTGGTTGTGGCGGTAACGGATGGAAAGCTTGATTTCGGTCCCTGGGAGTGTATCTTCTACTACGAACTTGACGGCAAGCGTAAGAAACGGGTTCTGGTCAAAATAATCGGCGAGTAATTCCGTTTTACGGAATTACTAAAAAACGCTCCGCGTTTTAAGATGCCTGAATTATGCTGATTCAGGCTCTTAACCCTATGCCGTGACAGCATAGCGACTGTTGCATTTTCGTCTTTGTCTCACATACAGGAATACGGCAGTATAAGCTGGGTGCGGGCACAGCCCATGTTCGGATTTCAGTTCTCCTTTCCGGTGAGTTGTTCGATTATCCGTGCTCTGCCGGCTGCATTAGCCAGGTTCGGTGCTGATGTTTTTGCTGAAATCAATTTTTTACCGCTGGATTCAATCAGTGATACGGCACGTAGAAACCAGGCGACAGGCAGAAGAATCCTGTTTTCTGCAAAGGGATAGTGCATCTGCATGAAGCTTTGCGGCATGAATATCCGTTTGCGGATGAGTTTCAGTTTTTCTGTTGTTGTGGCCTGCTTATATTTTAACAGGTTGATTTCGCGTGTCCGGGAAGATGCCGGAGGAAGTTTCAAAACAGCGTTGACTGTCTCCTGTATGAGTTCAGAGTTGAATGTTGTTGCAGTCAGTTCGTCGGGAATTCCTTTTAACTCGAAAAGCTCTGCCACCAGCTTCAGCATAAAAGGCACGGCCCTTCCCGTTTTCCAGTCAGCTGCTGATTCGTCAAGTTTCAGTTTCCTGATATTCAGCTTCTCCTGATTTAACAGAAGCGCTATGTCTATATAGCCCTTCAGCGGCAGAGCAAGCTGGTGGTGCAGAATATGCTGTGTCAGATTGCAGAGCTGGTCTTCAATCGGAAAGCATTTTACGGGTTTCCCCAGGAGTTCGGTTGATTCAGTGCGTTGCAGAATTGTGCTGATGTCGGGTATTCCCCTGTTTTCGTTCATCCGGCTTTCAACATTCCAGTGAAGCTCTACAAATAATTCATATGCCGGATGATAAAAGGAAAGATCGGACATGTATTCACTCTCCAGCATTGCCCGTCTGGAGGTGTATTTCAGTTTTGTGAGTATGGCTCCAGCTTTTTCTTTATCATCTGTTTTTACCAGCAGATCAATATCAACCATCTTTCTCTGAGAGGGTTCATCGTATATCTGTTCACTCAGCCAGATGCCCTTTAAGGGGGTTACCTGAATTGAGTTTTCGGCGAAAGCGGACAGAATATCAGCTGCCTGCTTTTGTCTTTTTATCGTGACGCCGAGTTGTTTCAAGGCAAATGAACGCCATGCGGCCTGTGGCGAGTCTTCAGGCACAGCCGCGTGTGATGAAAACTGATCAGGCAGATGCTGACAGAGCCATGGAAAAAGATACGATTCAACGCTGTGACCGCGGGCCTGTCGTAATAAAACAGCCCAGTCCACATCTGCAATCCATTGATCCGGAGGAAGATTATGAACAGCGCAACGCAGGCAATTAATCAGCATCCGCCAATCTCCGGTTATGTTAATCTGTTTATTCATATGACCCTGCGATTATATGCTGTGGATCTGCCGATACCGGAGGAAAATGTTTTTCCTCTGCAGTAACAAAAACAAGAAGTCAGCTTTTACAGGCATGCCAGATATCCTGCAGCCGCATAATTGCATCATAGGGCTTATCCGCAAGACAGACATATCTGACAACAGAATAATTTATGGCACCGGCTTTTAAAAGCGGTGCAAGATTGTCTTCATTTATCCCGCCGATGGCGACAGTAGTGAAAGGTGCGGACTGAACGATTTTTCCGGCACGTTCAGGTCCGAGATCAGGATCAGGAATTTCTTTGGTCGGAGTAACATAAACCGGACCTACACCGCAGTAGTCGGGGCGAAGAGCAACGGCATTACGTGCCTGTTCCTCGGAGTGAGTGGACAGCCCGAAAATCTTCAGTCCCGGGAATTCTGAACGTGCTTTTTTTATGGGCATGTCGTTCTGTCCGAGATGCACACCGTCAGCTTCAGATTCAATAGCGATTTCCGGGCTGTCATTAACAATAAATTTTGTTGTTTCGCCTCTGGTTATAGAGCGCAGATTGTGCGCTTTTTCAAGAACTGTCTTCTTGTCCGTTTTCTTCATGCGGAGCTGTATGTAGCGCACGCCGGCTTTAACCGCGTCTTCCGCGCATTTCTCACAGGATGTAGCAGGGTTTGTAATTACGAGATATAATCCGAATTTCTCAATAGACATTATTCTAAGACCTTAAAAAATATGGTAAAAAGTACACATTCTTTTTACCATATTTTTTTTCTTTATGCACGTGGGGTTTAAGAATGGCACTGAAAACGGGCGCATCTGCGAATCGGTGCACGGCGGGGTCACGGACTCCGCCCTACAGTAAAAATGCATTGGAACTGTAGCCGAGGTCCTTGACCTCGGAAGATGTATGATGCAAATTGCCGTAAATTTGACGATTTGCACCGATTTGCAGATGCGCACACTGAAAACAGCAGTTGCCGTTTGCCTGAAGCTGCCCCGCTGAGTGGAACCGCAATCCGCTTGTCCCGCTCATAAGTTTTCGCCGCTTACTTAGCAAAGAAAGCATCCAGTTTCTTTTTCATGTCTGCGTCACCTTCGCCGGAGGATATTTTCTCCCATTCTTTTTTGTAAGGAGTCTTATCTGTTCCTTTGACGTCGAGTTTCTTTTCAATCCCGCGTTGTGCCAATATCCGCTGTTTGTTGTTATCAGATGTATATGCAATTTTCAGAAGTGTCCTGACAGGGGCGTTGTTATTCCAGGTCGCCAGGGCTCTGGTTGCGGCAATGGCAACTTCTCTGTCCGGAACTTTCAATGCTTCCTCTGTCAAGGGTAGCAGTTTTCTGTTGCCTATGCGACCGAAAGTCCTTAATAGAGAAACAGCCTGACCGGCATCCGATCTGCTGTTCCAGGCATCTTTCAATAAACTGATGTATTTTCCCGTTGTGTCGCGTTTGGCTGCTGCGACAACCGCATTTTCTGCATCTGCATCCCGGGCGGAACCCTGTTCGAGTAATTTGTTTATCAGAATCTCAGCCTGGTCAGGACCGGCGCAGTCGCGCAGCAGTCGGAATCCGTTTTTAGCTTCTTCATCCGCAGTGCTGTTGATCGCTGTTACGGCCAGCTCTACCCCTTTAAAGGATTTTCTTGTTTTAAGAATTTCCATGACTGTATTTCTACCCGGTTGCGAGTAGTTGCTGTAGTCTTTTAGCAAGTATTTTTCAACAAGCTCAATTGGTACACAAAGTAAAGCTTCTTTCATGATGGTTGTGTGATCGGACGGAAGTTTTTTGAGTGCAGGCGGAAGTGCTTTGACAAAAGCTGCGGGTTCAATTTTTATCATTGCCATCTGAGCTGCCTGAGAGACATGCGGATTTTTATGGTCGATATATTTGCCCAGAGCTGTGATCGCTTCAGGGTCTCCGCGTGTTCCAAGCATGTCGAGCAGCATAATAAGCCGTGTGGGGTCTGTGGTAGAAGAAAGTTTCCTGCACCACAGTTCCGTGTTTTTTCCCCCGGTTTTGCCCTGAGTGTCAGTCTGTGCGGCATGACGCATGGCGATGCCTGCTGTTTTTATGTCAGGGGCGGCGAAACCGTGCATCAACGCTTCTATTTTTTCCGAATCTCGCAATTGGGAGAGTTGCGCGCTGTATTCCGAATAAACATTGGATTTAATGTTTTTCTGTTGCGATTCAAAGTTGCGTTCAGATGCCAGTGCGGCAATTGCCGCTATGGCAGCAACTCCTTTCTTCTCGGATTGAGTCAGTTGCTTAAGGCCCGCAGTCTGCTTTTTTGTGGCACACCATCGCAACTGATCTATAAAAAAACAGGCGACATCAGCGGTTTTTGCATTCTTCGCCGCAGTCAGAAGCTCATCTGCGTAGCTGTTGTGTGTCGAAGTTGCGTTTTTTGATGCAATAAACTGAGTCAGAGCCGCTATGCGGGCAAGCTCAAGCGGATCGGATTTATAGTCTGGTTTAAGTTCGGAAAAGAGTCTGCGGAATGAATTCGGAGCCCCTTTTATAATTGTTTCAAGTGTTGCGGTATTGATGTCATTGAGCTCTTTCTTTTCAATGTCGGCCCATTTCGCCGCAGTCAAGGGGCCAGCAGCGGAAACAGATAGTTGACAGGCCGTTATCAGAACAGTAATAATTGCAACTCTTAATTTCATGATCTTTATCTTTCTGGCAAGTGATTCTGAAAACACAAAGTGGTTTATAATAATTTCGTGTAGCGAACTTATACTAGACTCCCCACGGTGAACGCATCTGCTGATAAATAAACGCGTCAGCCGCCGGATCTTTAACCGCCCTGAGTCTGACGGGATCGAATTCAAATCCGCGACCTAGCCGCATGGCTGTTATTCCGAGATTAACAATTGTGCAGGAGCGGAAAGCGTTGCGCTCATTAAGCGCAAAGGGGCGTCGCAATTTGACGGATTCAAGAAAATCGGTCTGCTGGGGCTCGGGATCCGGCATCTGCTCTATGATATCTTTTATATCAGGAATGTCGGATTTCATTTTCGGCCATAATTTTCCTTTCGGGCCTTCCAGAAAGGGGGCGCCCTTCATGGAATTGTCGCCATCCAGAATGATACGGCATCCATCGGCATACGTGTATGTGATTTTTCTGAATGCGCCGACTGCGTCGGGGTGCTGAAGGGGGCAGTCGATATCAATCTTCACAGGACTGGTTTCATCTTTATCCAGCAGATATTGTACCGGATCCAGATAGTGCTGTCCCATATCTCCCAGTCCTCCTCCGTCATAATCCCAGTAACCCCGGAAGGTGCCGTGAGTTCTGTGGCGGTGATATGGCTTATAGGGGGCCGGTCCCAGCCAGAGGTCATAATCAAAGCCTTCCGGAATCGGCTGCGGTTCAAGATGAACCCTGCCGCTCCAGTGGAATTTCAGGTTGAATCCGGTCGGTCCTCCGACGATCGCTGTCAGCGGCCAGCCTAGTGCTCCGCTCTGTACGACTTTCTTTATCGGTTTGACTTCGGTGCCGAACCCGTAAAACTTGCTCTGAAAACGAAACCATGTGTTCAAGCGGAAAATGCTTCCGTTTGCTTTGATAGCTTCCATCACACGTTGCCCTTCTCCTATTGTACGGGTCATGGGCTTTTCGCACCAGATGTCTTTGCCAGCCTGTGCTGCCAGGATTGAGATGGGACCATGCCAGTGAGGTGGTGTGCAGATGTGCACGATGTCCACATCTTTCATTTCAAGTATTTCGCGGAAATCTTTACAGCCGTGAATTTTTCCGTAACCCCGCTTTTCAGCCTGTATCAGCCCCTGTTTCATATGGCTTTCATCCGGATCGCAGACAGCTGTCATGCGGGTGGATTTGTTGCCCAGGTGGTTGCCGGATCTGGCTATCCCTCCAAATCCGATCAATGCTCTGGTAAGCTGATTGCTCGGTGCGGTCTGCCCTCTGAGTATATGTGCCGGGATAATTGAAAAAGAGGCAATTGCTGCGGCACTCTTAAGAAAGTCACGTCTCTTCACTGCTATTTTCATGAAATTACTCCCTCTGAGCGATACAAAATACATGCATAAACTAACATAAACCCGCAGGAGCGTATATAAGAAAATTTTTCAAACGCACGCTTGCTTTCCTGCATTTTTTTGGTAATCTATACGCACTTTCTTATGGCGATAGTAGCTCAGTGGTAGAGTCCCAGATTGTGGTTCTGGTTGTCGCGGGTTCGAACCCCGTCTATCGCCCCAGTCTTACGGAAATTCATGCACGCTTTTTCTTTGTAACTGTCTCCGGTATAAACAGACTTGCACCCCGGAAGGTGGGCAGCCCCGGATTTGTTGTTGCCATAAGTACGTACATAAGTTATTTTGATCCTGCGTTTACGATGATTGTGTATTGGTGTGTGTCTGCAACGCCTGACAGGTCGCCAGAACTCAGGAAAGTATGTGCGTGCACTGGAAAAATGTGTTGATGAACGGTCAGAAAACTGCGGAAAACCCAGGCATCTGATGTCATAAGAAAAAACAATGCCTGTTATTCTGAAAGCTGAACGGAAAAGCACTAAGGCCAGAGTTTTTCTGGCTTTGATTTATTCGCTTCTGGTTATAGGAGGCATAACCATGATCTGGCCGTTTCTGGTTATGGTTTCCGCATCCTTTACCGGACCATACGATTATCATCGCTATTCCCCGGTTGTCCGCGCATTCTGGAGTCGTCCTGACCGTTTCATGCGCTACATTTCCACCTGTTTCAAGCGTTTTCCCGTTGAGCTTTATCCGGATGCGCCTAAACAATGGGGCAGCTGGGTAGCGGTTTCCCGTGATGAAAGGAAGAGTCAGACCTTTGCAGAAAAAGAACTGGTCGCAATTGACGATCCGCAGGTTTACAGCCTGTGGAAAACTGCGGCTGAAGATTATGCACGGTTTAATTTTGACTATGATCCTTTTAACAGCACCTGTAATTATGATCCACGCCATATAGCTGCTTTCGTGCGGCGTCACTTTGAAGAAAAAGTGCGGAAGACTGATCCGGCGGACTTTGCGGATATGAGTTCAGGTGAAAGGCGTAATGCGGCTCTGGATCTGTTGAACAGGGAATGGTCCATACGCTACCGCAACTTTTTCAGTATCCGCATGGTCGCGGAAAAACGTGCTCCTCTCCATCATTCTGACTGGGATTATCCTGACGATAACCCCAAGTTTGTACTGTTTCAGAAGTTTAAACAGGCTTACAAGGAATTGCAGTTTGAGGCAGGCTGTCTGGGCTGGCAGGAATTTGCAGAAAAAAACGGCGGTGCAACCCGGGAAAACAGAGAGAAATTCAGGGAATACGCGGCTCAGCATTCTCCCATGACGCCTGTCATCCCTTATTCATCCAGAACTCTTTGGCTGGATTTCCTGAAGCGTCCTGATTCGCAACTTGAGTTGGGATTCAGCGAGAGCAACACCTTTACTCCTGAAGACTATTCAACTGTCGCCGGGTCCTGTTGTGAATCTTTCGGGATGCTTCCTTTTCCTCTGCCGGGTGACTCTCCGCTTAAACTTCGTGAATTGTGGAGTGAATTCATACATGCCGTTTATCCCAGGCGCCTGTTGCGTATCAGGGTGTCGGCAGATCTTGAGCAGGCCTACCGCAGCTATATACGGAGACTGTGCAAAAGTGTGGATGCTTACAACGAATTGACAAATTCCGATATAGTTTCGTTTGATCAGATACAACTCCCCGCTTATGAGAACAGTACTATCTGGCGTAATTTCATTCCGGAAGTGCCGCTGGCAAACCTTGTTGTGAAAAGTGCTGAGGGTGCCTGGCAGAAATTCATCCTTGAAAAATACGGCTCTCTGGACAGAATAAACAGCGCTTACGGCTGGTCTCTGTCTTCTGTTGAAGAAGCGCGTCTTCCGGTCCGGGAAGCCGTTGCTGTCACATTCAGAAAACGCGGTTTTATGCATTTTCTGACTGATGCTCTGACAAATTACCGCATGGTCGGGGAGTACCTTTTTCTGCGCGGCCGCGCCTTCGGAAACACATTTCTGCTGGTTGCCCTGTCCATACTGGCCACATTAACCGTTAACCCGCTGGCAGCTTATGCCCTGTCCAGATTCGGACTCAGATGCACGGAGAAAATTCTCCTTTTTTTTCTAGCTACTATGGCATTTCCTGCCGCAGTCACGGCTATTCCCGGTTTTCTTCTTATCCGCGATCTCGGACTGCTGAACAGCTTTGCGGCTCTTGTGCTACCGACACTGGCCAGCGGAATGTCTATATTCATACTCAAAGGATTTTTTGATGGACTTCCCCGTGAACTTTATGAGGCGGCCACTGTTGACGGTGCCAGGGAATGGCAGATATTTTTGCGTATAACCCTGCCGATGACCACACCTATCCTAGCTGTCAATGCCCTTCATTCTTTTGTGGCTGCTTATAACAGTTGGGAATGGGCTCTGCTGGTATGTCAGAAACGGAGTTACTGGACACTTGCCGTTTGGATGTATCAGATGAACCAGCAGTTCAGTGGACAGCCCTGGGCAGTAATGGCTGGCTTTGTGCTGGTTTCGATCCCGACAGCACTGGTTTTTATCGCCTGCCAGAAAATTATTCTCCGCGGCATTGTTCTGCCAAGCATGAAATAGTCCGTATCTTCTGCAATCCCCTTGAGTTCCCGTTCATACTGATTTTATAAACCACCGCTGTAATCAGTTTCAACAGGGAGGCCCCGTGGGTGCATCTGCGAATCGGTGCACGGCGGGGTCACAGACTCCGCCCTACAGTAAAAATGCATTAGTCGTTATAAAATCAACTCCTGTCGCAAAAAACAAGAAACTCAGGAGACCATTTGCATAAGTTGTTGATTGAAAGCAACTAAAGCAGCATTTAAAACAGTAGTTGCCTTCGCAGTTTTAACCACGAAAAACACGAAAAACACGAAAAATCAGATGGATTCCTTTTTCTCTTTATTCCTATGCAACGCATAGCGTTGTTGACTAAACCAGCGGTGCATATCACCCAACTGTTCAATACATGAAAAACCATTTGCATATCACAGAGGCTCAGTTTGGTTCCCTGCCTGTCGGCAGACAGG
>JAWOEI010000067.1:0-12720 GCA_046482825.1 Kiritimatiellia bacterium | reverse complement strand
CCCGTCAAAAGCCGAGATATTGTTTGTAATATACAGACATTCCGGATTTCCGCCTTCATCCAATTGCGGATACACGGAAAAAGAGAGATTTTCCGCTCCCTCTTTTTTTTCAACCCAGACTGTTTTAATTGTAAGCATTTATTCCTGTTTCAACCAAGTGACCCGATACTTCAGCGATCTGTTTTTTGTGGCTTACATCAATATGGCCCCCCGGAACCGGTTTTCCGTCAGGCCTTCCGCTTCTCACAATACACGGACCATGCAGGGCGACATTCCCCTATCTGCCCATGCCGAAGAGTTTCAGGCAGCGCCGGAAATCAGCGGGAAGCGGGCTGTGAGCCTTGATGGTGTCTGGGGTTTCCATCGGGTTGGCGAGCTCTATTTCTGAACTGTGCAGCATGGGACGGGCCACGGTGAGCAGCCGGGGATCACGTGCAAACTTGACACCATACTGCTTATCTCCCAGCACCGGGTGGCGGACAGCGGCAAGATGCCGCCTGATCTGGTGTGTACGGCCGGTTTCAATGCGTATCCTGAGAAAACTGGCGTCTTTTGAACAGGCCATACGCCTGACCTGACTTACCGCGCGGAGACCGTCCAGCTCCTGATTAAGAAGCGATGCTTTCTTATCAAATCTGCCGTAAACAACGGCCTGATAGATTTTAATAACCCGGCGTGTTTTAAAAACAGCAACAGCTGCATCAAAAGCTTTCTGACTACGTGCAAACAGCAGGCAGCCTGTGGTATCTTTATCGATACGGTGTACGGCCAGCAGATCGGAACATTTCAGCTGTTCACACAACTTTGTTTCAACACTGTTTTTCCCTGTGGAGACAATCCCGGAGGGTTTATCAACCACAAGAAAATCATCGTTCTCTGTCAGAATTTTAAGTTTGATGCTTTCCTGTTTTTTTGCCTTATGCAGTGCCGGCACTTCCACTGCATCCCCTTTATGCACCTGATGATGCGCCATCCAGATACAACGCCGGTTAACCCAGACGGATTTATCATCCATCAGTTTTTTTGCCGCACGTTTAGACAAAGAAAGTTTGCGTGCAAGAAACTCCTGCAGTTTCATGCCGTCTTCAATCTTTGCAACTACAAAGGCAACCGTATTCAATCTCTTTGATTTCATAAAACTGTTCTTTCCAGATCACTCAAGGCAAGTGCATTATACACCGGATCAGCCGACTGTATGCAACAAATCGCCACACATTCCGCAACGGATTACACTTTCTTATCCAGGACCTCTATGCGGCAATTAATGCACCAGGCGTTAATTGATCCGGCAAAGCAGGCCTTTCAGATAAAGACCTTCGGGGAAACAGAGACCTTCGGGATGATCACTCCCCTGCTGCAGACGTTTAAGCACCTGCACATCACGTCCGGCATCAATGGCTGCATCGGCAACAACCTTGTGAAAAAGACGCGAAGTCATCAGTCCTGAGCAGGAGAATGTCGCCAGAATGCCGCCAGGTTTCAGAAGCTTCATGCCCAGCAGGTTGATATCTTTGTAACCGCGTGCCGCTTTTATCAGACGCCCTTTGGATGTTGCGAACTTGGGAGGATCCAGCACCACAACATCGAAAAAACGCGCCTCATCACGAAACTTGCGCAACACATTGAAGACATCACCCTGGATAAAAACGGAATCTTTTACTTCACATGTGTTCAGCGCAGTATTTTTTTCAGCAGTTTCCAGGGCCTGTCCCGAAATGTCCACATGTGTAACAGAGGCAGCTCGCGCCGACACCGCGGCGATTCCGAACCCGCCGGTATAGGAAAAGGCATTGAGAACATCGCCATTATTACAGTAAGTTCTGACAATCTCACGATTATCGCGCTGATCAAGGTAGAATCCGGTTTTCTGTCCCTCGTGCACATCCACCAGATAACGGCAGTCATTCTCGTAAATTTCGATCAGATCCGGGGGTTCATCACCCTTCATGATTCCGGTGCACTGCGGCAGACCTTCACGTTCACGCACATCAACATCCGAACGTTCATATATCCCGCAACAGGGCATAAGGCGCTGCAAAGCATCAGCGACGACTCCTTTCCAGCGCTCCGCCCCGGCAGTTGTGAACTGACAGATAATCCAGTCCGCATATTTATCGGCAACCACCCCGGGCAGACCGTCAGATTCAGAGTTGATCAGACGGAATGCATCGGTTTTGCCCTCAGCAAGCAAAGAGGCCCGTCCTCCGACAGCCGATGCCGCACGATCATAGATGAACTTTTCATCTACAACCGTTGCCGCATCAAAACTCCACATCCTGACTCTTATCTGCGAAAACGGGGAGTAGGCACCGATTCCCAGCACGGTTCCGTCAGACGCGACAACTTCAACGCTCTCTCCGGGTTGCGGATCGCCCTCAACAGAGGCCACCGCACCGGAAAATATCCAGGGGTGTCTGCGAAGAACAGAAAACTCGCGGTTCTTTTTCAGAGTAATTTTCATGTATTAATCAATTCTGCGGGTCGTACGGGCCTGACAGACCTTATGTTTTGCTTACACACCCCCCAATAACACAGGGCGCATCTTACGCCATACGCCCTGCCATTGGAAAATATTATTTATTCACCGAATGAAGCCAGCAGTTTCTCAAAGCGGGCTAGAATCTGCTCCAGTTCAACCTTGCGGTCTTTCTGCTGCTGCACAATTTCGGCGGGTGCATTACTTATAAAACGTTCATTTCCGAGTTTAGCTTCAACTGTTTTCAGGAAGCCGCGGTTTTTAGCAATCTCATCAGCAATCCGTTTCTTTTCAGCCTCAACATCCACCAGCCCTGCGAGAGGAAGATAAATTGTGCCGAGTTTACCGAGGGTTCCCGGCATTGCACGCTCACCGCCGACAGCAATCTCGATACTCCCAGCGTGAAGCATTTTTTCAAGGCTTTCAATATCCGCTTGCAGGGCAGCGGCTGTTTCAGAATCAACCGCCTCAACAATAAAATTGATAAACTTCGAAGGAGCAATATTGTAGTCGGCCCGGAGAGCGCGACCCGCTGTAATCATTTCCCGTTTGGCGTCCACAAATTCAACTGCGGTATTGTTAACCCCCCAGATTGAAATCTGCTCCGCAGTATAAGGTCGGGGCCAAGCAGCCTTCATGATTGTTTCTTCTTCAGTTCCGTAGCCCATCTGATGCCAGAGTTCTTCGGTAAGAAACGGCATATAGGGATGCAGCAGTCTGAGAGCTGTGGAAAAGACATGGTTCATGATGGCTAATACCTGAACACGACGTTTTTCATCATCCCCGTTGAGATCAAGCTTGGCGTACTCCAGGTACCAGTCGCAGAACTGATTCCAGATGAAGTCGTAAACAGCCAAGGCGCCGTCCTGCAGACGATACTTTTCAAGGTGATCGCTTATGTCAGTCACATACTTGTCGCACATGGCCAGCATGTGGCGGTCATCTGCACGCAGCAGAGACGGGTCAAGATCCGGTTTGCCGCTACCGATGGAATGCATATCCAGTGGCGTGGACTTCTCCATCTGCATTTTCATGAAGCGGGCGGCATTCCAGATTTTAGTGGCAAAATTGCGTCCTATCTCAAATTTCTCCATATTAACATACACATCCATACCGGTGGATGTGATCTGCATCATGCTGAAACGCAATGAGTCAGCGCTGTATTTCTCAACAACATCAAGTGGATCAATCGAATTCCCGAGGCTCTTGCTCATCTTGCGGCCCCTGTCATCACGCACAGTTCCGTGCAGATAGACATTCTCAAAAGGAATCTCTCCCATGAACTTGAGTCCGGCCATGATCATACGGGCAACCCAGAAGAAAATAATCTCGGGAGCGGTTGCCAGATCATTAGTGGGATAGTAGAAATCCAGGTCTTCGGTTTTTTCCGGCCAGCCGAGGGTGCTGAAAGGCCAGAGCCACGACGAAAACCATGTATCCAGCACATCCTCATCCTGTGTAATATCAGCGTGTCCGCATTCAGGGCAGACAGATGGTGTTGTCCGGGCGGCCCATTCGTGGCGGCAATTCTCACAGGTGTAAACCGGAATGCGGTGTCCCCACCAGATCTGACGCGAAATACACCAGTCGCGTATATTCTCCAGCCATTCGAAGTAGGTTTTTTCCCAGCGTCCGGGCGAGAATCTGATCCTTCCGGAACGCACCGCCTCAATCGCTGGCTGGGCAAGCGGCTTCATTTTTACAAACCACTGCCTGGAAAGACGCGGTTCAACCACTGTGTCGCAGCGATAGCAGTGACCGACCGCATGCTGATGATCCTCTATCCTGACCACCAGCCCCAGCTCTTCAAGATCAGCGACAACACGCTTACGGCATTCAAAACGATCCAGTCCGGCGTATCTGCCGGCATTTTCGTTCATAGTGGCATCGCCATTCATCACATTGATGATTTCGAGGTCATGGCGTTTGGCAACCTGAAAATCGTTGGGGTCATGTGCGGGAGTCATTTTCACCACGCCTGTACCGAATTCACGGTCAACATAATGATCTGCCACCACATCCAGTTCACGGTCCATCAGCGGCAGAATCACCTTCCGGCCGATAAGATCCTTATAGCGTTCATCCTCGGGATTAACAGCTACGGCCGTATCGCCCAGCATTGTCTCGGGGCGCGTTGTGGCCACAACAACATCATCGCCTCCCTGAACCGGGTAGCGGATATGCCAGAGTTTTCCGTTTTCTTCCTGGTGTTCACTCTCCTCATCTGAAAGAGCGGTATGACAGCGCGGGCACCAATTTACTATGTAGTTACCACGATAAATCAGTTTTTCATCGTAAAGCTGGCAGAAAACTTCTGCCACAGCCGCACTGAGACCTTCATCCATAGTAAAGCGTTCACGCTGCCAGTCACAGCTGGCGCCGATCTTACGCAGCTGGCGCACAATGGTATCACCATATTCACTACGCCATTCCCATACACGCTCCAGAAACTTTTCGCGCCCCAGTTCGGCACGGGAAGAACCTTCTTTTTTCAGGGCTTTTTCCACCACATTCTGAGTGGCGATACCAGCGTGGTCGGTTCCGGGAACCCACAGCACATTAAAGCCCTGCATACGTTTCCAGCGCACAAGCACATCCTGAATCGTATTGTTCAGAGCATGGCCCATATGCAGAATGCCGGTGACATTCGGCGGCGGAATCACGACACTGAACTTCTCGCCGCCCTCGGAAGGTTCCGCATGGAAATGTCCGTTCTTCTCCCACCACTCATACCATCTGGTTTCGACTTCAGCTGAATCGTAATGTTTTTCCATAATTAAATCGCTGTTTTTTCTTTCGTTCCTATTATATGCAAAAGGTGAAGTATTTAACCAAAATATGCAGCCTTTTACAAACTGCGAATTGAGCAAATCAAGGAACACAATAAAATGCGTAATGCAATGGTTGAACAGCTTCTTCGCTACAAAATCAGGGATACACGTGTGCTTCACGCCATGGGCAAAGTGAAACGCCACATGTATATCCCTGAAAAGTTCCGCAGGGAGAATACCGCTTACGGCGATCATCCCTGGGTAATAGGATACGGACAGACCATTTCGCAACCTTACATTGTGGCCTGCGCACCGGAAAAAGTTCCCCCGGCTCTGGTTGAACAACTCAACGAAAGCGGACGGATGATTATTCCGGCAGGAGAATATACTCAAAGGCTGGTTATACTGCGAAAAAAGGATGGCGCAATCATACAGGAAAACGATCTTGCTGTGCGGTTTGTGCCGATGATACATGGCCAGTTAACGATTCAGCGGAAATCAACCAATTTCGATCGGAACAACACAAAATAACTCTATTTAAAAAAGCGTGGCAGCGGTCTGCTTTTTACAGAACGCCTACGATTGACAATGGAGTACACAATAACAAACATAAAAAACAGAACAATCAGAACAGCAACCACCACAAGAGGAATCAGAAAAGAACGCTGAAATGCAAAATCCTTCAGGGATGTACCTTCCCGGAACTGATTATCTTTCAAAGCGCTAACCCGGACATCCACCCTTTTGTCCTTCTCTGCCAGCAGTCTGTCTATCGCGGAGGTATTGAATACGGACAGAGGCGGCGCTTCAGGATATCCGCATAGAAGTGTATAATTTTCACCGGGAAGAATCCGGAAATAAACGTGATAGTCAGGTCCGTACACATCCTTGATTGCAAACTTTTCCGCAGCCCCCGCATCGTCAAGCACAAAGACGAAACGTCCGTAGCGTGATTCAGGAAACCGCACAGTTATTCTTCCTGCACCCTCATGCTCTGTCGCGGCCTTCAATACACCGCGGATCAGAAGTTTCCATTCAGCTTCCGCATTACAACCGGTTTCTTCACCGATAAAAATAAAACCGCAATCTGTCAACACTCCGGAAAAAGAAATCTTAACAGCGTTCAGAGGCACAGATTCTGTTTTAAAGCAGAGAAAAGAGCTGTCAGTATAACGGGAAAGAATATCTTCGGGCACGCTGTCTTCAGGCGTGAAACCACGTCTTATCAGAAACCGGTCACGTCCCTGCATATCTCCTTCCGGGATGATCTTTACGGGAACCGCCCCCCTGTCGGAATCCATAATGATGCGCAGATCTGCAAAATCATCGCGCAGGACACCGTACATCTCCTCTGTTAGGCGCAAATCCGCAAGCTGCGGAGATTCCACCGGCGGGATCTCCAGCGGAGTCGCGTATCGGAAAAGAGAAAAAGACCTGTCCACCGCAGCGCAGACGGAGGCAAGAGAAAAGAACAGGCTGAACAGTAACGGGACAATTCTCATTTTCAGCTGTCTAGACATCGGCGCTCTCCCATACGCGTCTTTCCGATGAAACGGAAAAAACACGTTATACATTTTCCTGATCCAGGAATACACCGGACCGGAATATGTTGCGGTTCAGATCCCGCGTCCGCAGCATTTTTTATATTTCTTCCCGCTGCCGCAGGGACACGGATCATTTCGTCCGACTGTTCGTCTTGATTTCGCGGAAACAAAATGCGGCTGTCCGCCACCACCGACTTCACCGGAATCCTCACCCATTGAATGAATCACGGCATCGAAACCGGCCTGCGCCGCCTGCGGAACACCCTTCGAACCGCCGGCTGAAGAATCTACTGATGCCGCCCGGGTCTGCTCCTGTGTATCAAGTATATTCATGCCGGCATGAACCGTCTGCACATTGATCTGATCCGAACCGCCCGCATCCAGAATCTGTCCGAAGTTCTGCACAGTGGTGGTCCTGAAGGCCATTGTCACAATTTCGGTTTTAATGTTGGTCATAAGCGATTCGAACATTTCAAAGGCTTCGCGCTTATATTCCACCAGGGGGTCACGCTGTCCGTATCCACGCAGGTTGACACTATGACGCAGCTCATCCATCGCACGCAGATAATCCTGCCACTGTTCATCAATACATCGCAGAAATACAGCTCTCTCCATCAGAGGCAGAACACGCTGATCCTCCATGGAACATTTCAGTTCGTAAGCTTCCTGAACCCTGCTGAAAATCAGTTCCGCAGCTTTTTCCGGCTCTCCCTTGAAATCCTTGATATCATCAGTTGTCAAAGCTATGGGAAAGATCTCTCTCACCCATTCAACAAGGTCCTCGGGGGATGAGTCCTTCGCTGAAAAAAGATAGCCCTCACACTGCATGAGTATCAGGTCATTAAACACATCCAGGATATGTTCATGCGACTTATCCGACATCAGGATTTCGCCGCGCAGTTCATAAACAACAGAACGCTGTTTATTCATCACGTCATCATATTCCAGAGTCCGCTTACGAATAGCAAAGTTCTGCTGCTCGACACGTCGCTGGGCAGTTTCAACCGATCGGTTCAGCCACTTGTGTTCAAGGGCTTCTCCCTCCTCCATACCCAGACGTGTCATGATTCCCGAAATTTTGTCGGAACCGAAAAGGCGCATCAAACTGTCTTCCAGGGAGATATAAAACTGTGATGAACCGGGATCGCCCTGACGTGCGCAGCGGCCACGCAACTGACGGTCAATACGACGTGACTCATGACGCTCAGATCCTATAACATGAAGTCCGCAGGGCTTCTCCACCAGAAGCTCGCGCAGAGTTTTAGGGCCGTTGTCATATTTTTCATGCAGATCAACCTGAGATTTAATAGTGGATTCAGGCACCCATACAACACCCTTCCCCAGTTTGATATCGGTTCCTCGTCCGGCCATATTAGTTGCTATCGTCACAGCACCGGGCTGGCCCGCAAGAGAAACAATCTCGGCCTCACGCTCATTGTTTTTAGCATTCAGAACATTATGAGGTATCTTAGCCATACGCAGCATTCGGCTCAGGACTTCGGATGTATCAACTGTTACCGTACCGAGCAGTACCGGCTGTCCCCTTTTATGACATTCCACAACTTCGTTCACTATGGCCCGGTATTTTTCCCTCTGGGTTTTATATATTCGGTCATTTCCGTCAATACGCCTTACCGGCCTGTTGGTAGGTATCACCATGACATTGAGACTATAGATATCATGAAATTCCGCTGCCTCTGTTTCGGCTGTACCTGTCATACCGGCAAGCTTATCGTATAAACGGAAATAATTCTGGATTGTGATAGAGGCCAGAGTCTGAGTTTCTCTTTCGATCTCAACCTCCTCTTTCGCCTCGACAGCCTGATGCAGGCCGTCACTCCAGCGGCGTCCTGGCAGAACACGCCCGGTAAATTCATCGACAATGTAAACATGATTATCCTGGACAACATAGTCAACATCTTTTTCATAAAGACAGTAGGCGCGCAACAATTGGTCAACATTATGCAGACGCTCACTGCGTATCATAAAGTCGGACTGGATTTCCTGGCGTTTACGGGCACGTTCCTCATCACTGAGCGAAGCATCTCCATCCAGTTGTGAAAGCGCGGAAACCAGATCGGGCATAACAAACATTTCAGGATCCGAGGGCGACAGGAGTTCACTGCCGTTATCAGTCAGAGCTACTTCGCGAGAACGTTCATCAATAGTGAAAAGAAGCTCCTCTGTCAAAGTGCGTGAATGTTCTTTACGCATTTCCGTGAGCATCATGTTTTCAACCTGTTCGTGCAGTTTACGAATTGAAGGCTCTTCTATCATATGCAGGAACTGCTTGTGCCTAGGCATACCGTGATAAACCTGGTAAAGTTTATTCATGGCTTCTTCCGTATCATTTTTATCAAGCGCCTGTTTTGCCTCCGTGATATAGCGGTTGCATATTTCCTGCTGGTCTCGTACAAGCCGGGATACAAGCGGCTTGAGTTCAATATACTGCGCAGTGGATGAGTGGGCGGCTGGCCCGGAGATAATCAGGGGAGTACGGGCCTCATCAACAAGAATGGAGTCAACTTCGTCGATAATCGCATAAAAATGGCCTGACTGCACCACCTGATCAGGTTCCGTAGCCATACCGTTATCACGCAGATAGTCAAATCCGAACTCACTGTTTGTCCCGTAGGTGATATCGCATGCATACTGTTCACGACGCTCCTGCGGGATCATGCTGTTCTGGATACATCCGACTGTAAGCCCCAGAAATTCATAGAGATGACCCATCCACTGGGCATCACGCCTGGCAAGGTAATCGTTCACTGTTACAAGGCGGACATTCCTGCCGCTCAAAGCATTGAGATAAAGCGGCAGTACAGCGGAGAGTGTCTTGCCCTCACCGGTCTGCATTTCGGCGATACTCCCTTTATGCAGTGCTATACCTCCGATAAGCTGCACATCAAAGGGAACCATATTCCACTCGAGATCATGACCGCACACCTCACGGATTTCACCACATATACGCCGACAGGCATTTTTAACCGTAGCAAAAGCCTCGCAAAGAATGTCGTCCAGAGTTTCACCTTCTTTCAGGCGCTCTCTAAACTCATCTGTCTTGGCCTTGATCTGTTCATCAGACAGTGACTGATAACTTTCTTCCAACTCGTTGATACGACGCACCATCGGTCGGATCGGCTTCATATCGCGGTCATACTTGGTGCCAAAAATCTTAGTAATAAAATTCATAATCTGCCTTATTGGGAAACAAAAATAAAACTCTCTCTTCCGCCGGTAAAAGGAAAGACGGTTTATATCATAAAAAGGGTGTTTTTTCCAGTGCAAAGCCCGTTCAGCCGGAGAGCAGTTTACGCAGCATGGTTTCGCGTACCTCTATGGATTCACACAGTTTGAACTGCACCCTGGCACGTTGCAGGTTCTGCTCGGGACAGGATGTTTTAAAGTAAAGATCACCGGCAAGGTAGTCCTGGAAAAATCGTAGTCCCAATTCAAACGTAATCAACCGGATCGAGTCAAAAAGATAATGTTTATCCGCATCACTCAGAAACAAAGCCGCCTGCTCGAGGTATCCTTTGCAGAAAGCTTCGCACAACTGCAGATCCAAAACAACCTTACTGAGATTGGATTCCTCTTCGCCGGCCGGATTGCAGATTGAACGGATAGCATCTCCGAAATCATAATGAATCAGACCGGGGCTTATGGTATCCAGATCAATCATAGCAGTACCTTTCCCCGTGAAATCATCTATCATGATATTGTTGACTTTGGGATCGCCATGCATCATACGCTTATTCAGCTCACCGCAGACCAGCGCCTTCTGCAGAGTACCGGCAAATTCACGGCGTTTTTCAACAAACGCCGCCAGGCGACGCGCCTCCATTGAAACGGAAAGCCTATGCGCAGCTTCATCCCGCGTTTCCAGCAGCTCATCGTAGGCGGCCAGATATTCCGTAGTGATATGAAAACCCGGAAGCGGATCAGAAAGTCCGTCATGCGGAAGATCAGCAAGAAGCCAGTGAAAATAACCGATTACGGTACCGCACTCAAAAGCATGCTCGACATCCTGTGCCTCATCAAAAGCCGTTGCCGACGGTATCCTGGTTATAACCCTCCAGAAGCTGCCGTCATCATCCACAAAGAAATCTTTCCCGTCACGGGTCTTGATAATCTGCGGCATCTGCCAGACGCGGTCGGCGCATTCAGCGTAATCTGCAAGTTTCGCGTGAACATGCGCGGTAATCAAACGCAGGTTTTGCATAATCAGGGAAGGACAGGGAAACACATTTCTGTTGATACGCTGAAGAATAACCTGATATTCCTCAAATGTGTTACGGAATATGGCCAGATAGGTATCATTGACATTACCGCAACCCGTCGGCATGACAGTTACAAGATGGCCTTTTACATCGAACTTCTGTATAATTCCGGAGATTTCCATAACAAGTCAACAGCGGCATTCAGGTCTTCTTTTCAATATTACAGACAGCATTGCAGAACAACCGACCTTCAACTCAGTTCTTCCTGATACCGAGACGTCTTTCCAACTGCTGATCGCGGGCTCCGCCCAGTTCAACTGAACGACGGTAATACATCTCGGGATCATTCAGCTCCCCGGGATTTATTTTTAACAGCAGCCAGGCCATGTTGAGATAAGACTCCGGACGATGCGGAGCAATTTTTAAAACCCTGTCAAGGGCTGACATGGCGTCAGCATACTGTTCCGTCGCCAGATACAGACCCGAAGCCAGAAGAAGAACTCCCTCGTTGCGGCTGTAATCCTGCAACAGTCCTTCCATAATAATCTGTGCGTCTCTCAACTGCCCGTTGCGGATACGCAGCAATGTAAGCATAAAGCGGGCTTTGAAGTTGTCCGGATAAGCACGCAGAACCTTTATAAGCGACTTTTCAGCTTCATCCTGTCTCCCCGCCTCCAGCATATCTGCGGCCCAGTCCAGTTCAACGTCGCTATCAAGTATCTGTTCTTGTTCAACAGTTGTCTGTTCCTGTTCAACAGTCTTCGTCTGATCTGCGGATCGGGGGTTTTCATCCGGCTCCGGTTGAAAATCCACAACACCAGAACGGTTTTTCAGCGACAGTTTTTCACTGACCTTCGCCAGACGGTTGGTCTTAGCCGCCTCCCGGCGCTCTCTGCGTTTTTTTTCCAGCTCACGGGTATCGGTCACAGCCACGGTGCGGGAGGCAACATCAACTTTTTCAAGCAGAATACGGTCAAGCTCCGTTTCACACAGAGCCCGGCGGAAACGCAGCGGCGCAAAACCGGACGAAGTCACCCTGTCGGGGTATCTGCGCTCGATCTTTTTGATTTCAGCGAGTGCCTTCCGATACAGCCCAACCGCTTTGTCGGAATCACCTTCCACATAAACATCCTGTGCTTCCGCCATGAAAGCATTCGCATCTTCAAGAAGTTCTGACACATTCAACTTCTCGCGTTCTTTGGCACAAACCGAAAAAACGAACAGGTTCACAAAGGTCAAAACGGCCAGTATCGGAAAAATAATAGTTTTACGCATTCAAAAATCTCCAAATTGGTTGTGTATCATATCATACCATCGACAAAACAGTCCAGCGGCTTTAGACAAGAGGGTAAAAAGCGGGCGCATCTGCGAATCGGTGCAAATCGTCAAATTTACGGCAATTTGCATCATACATCTTCCGAGGTCAAGGACCTCGGCTACAGTTCTAATGCATTTTTACTGTAGCAACCGTGATCCACAAATTTTTTCAAACCCAGGTGGCCAGTACTGGCCACCTGAGTTTTGCAGCTCTGAATCACCCCGCTGATGGTTGAAAATCCGGGTTTTTAACTATCAAATCCATTAGCACGATTATTTTTCTCATAACTGCCGTAAGAGCAACTTTCGGTTCTTTGCCTCTGATCATTAATTGGTGATAAAAATTCTTAAGAATATGGTTGTGCTGTATGGCACTTAACGTAGGCATGTAT
>JAWOEI010000064.1:0-25932 GCA_046482825.1 Kiritimatiellia bacterium | reverse complement strand
CCGGCTCACTAGACTTCATAGATCTTAATAAATACGACTGGGTAGGGATAAAACGAAACACCACCAAACCAACAAAAGTGTACTTCGCTGGTTTGTTCGGGTTTAACGCCAAGTCACCTAACTTAAAGCGCTACAAAGAGCTTTGTTTTGAAAAGAAAGACGACTGGTTTAACGACCAGCGCGCCTTAAATGAAATAGACAAAACAAACCTCGTATATGAATACTTTTTCCATAATTTACCGCCTAACAGTTGATCAGCCCCTTCACCGAAGGACAAAACAAACATGTTGGTTCTTAGCAACATGTTGTCGCTGAACATCTATTTGTTTTTGCATAGGTCATAAGACATGCGGTGCGGGCTTGGTTCCGGTTGAAAGCAGATTCAGTTCTAAAAGAAAGCGTTGTAAAGAACCCGCACCGCTTTGTCACGCTGCTCCGACTTGACACCGAAAACCATACTGATTTCCGATGACCCCTGGTTTATCATCTCAATGTTAACACCTGCATCTGCCAGAGCCACAGTTGCCTTGGCCGCAATGCCGACAGTATAATGCATGCCTTCACCTACAACCATGATCAAAGCATCATCACGCTGAACCATTACATCATCAGGATTCATTTCATCATGAATCCGTTTAACAACACGCTCCTCACAGTCCAGATCAAAACCCTCTGCTTCAACAATCACCGAAACGTTGTCGATACCGGAAGGCATATGCTCATAAGAAACACCCTCGTCTTCGAGCATCTGCAGAAGCCGGCGCCCGAAACCGATTTCACGGTTCATCATAAATTTGTCCACGAATATGGTGCAGAATCCTTCGGCACTGGCTATACCCACAACCTTTCCCTGCTCCACCCGTCGAGACTGCGTAATAAGTGTTCCGGATTCTTCAGGGCGGTTGGTGTTGAGAACATTAATAGGCACTCCCGCCTTGACAGCAGGAACAACCGCTTCATCATGAAAAACACCGAATCCGGTATATGAAAGCTCCCGCATTTCACGATAAGTCATAGAGGGAATGCCCTTTTCAACATCAGGCACTACCCGTGGATCAACGGGATAAACGGCATCCACATCGGTGAAATTTTCGTAAGAATCAGCTTGAACCGCAACGGCCAGAATAGAGCCTGTTATATCGGAACCGCCCCGCGGAAATGTGGCCACCCTTCCATTTTGCGTATAACCGAAAAACCCGGGAAAAACCACAATGTCATCACGATCGGACAGGACCTTCCGCAGGTGCTGATAGGATTCATCCAGCAGTTGGGCGTTACCGAAATCATCGGTCAGCAGCATCCCTGCTTCATGAGGATCAACATAAACCGCGTCAACATCACGGGCCTGGAAAGCGTGAGCCACAATTTTAGCGCAATTATCCTCACCGGCAGCCTTCATGCAGTCCATAAAAACACCCTTATGGCTCCTGTCTCCGGCCAGACGGAAACGCAGATCTTTTTCAATCTCGGACACAATTCCGACGGAAAGATCAAGCTCACGCTGAATCTCGGCGTAACGTTCAACAATCGCGGAGAGCTGCGCCTCGTAATCCTTCCCGGAAAGAGCCATCTCAGCACAGGTGATCAGCAGGTCTGTCACCTTTATGTCATCAGGACTGCGTTTGCCCGGTGCTGACACTACAACAATCCGGCGATCGGAATCCGCAAGAATAATATCAACTATTTTGGATATCTGTTCCGCATTGGCAACAGAGGAACCCCCGAATTTACAAACTTTCATGAAAAATCTCCTTCAAGGGGCAGATAAAAGGCCGCCCCTGCCGGCACCTGAGTTCAGATACCCGGGTTATATCATTCTCAATTTCACCGGCTGTTCACAAACAACTCCGGCGGCATAAATCTCGCTGAGAGACCGGTTGATATCAGCCTCTCTGGCATTATGCGTCAGCATAACAACAGGCACATTGTTCGCATCTTTTTCTTCTCCGCCCAGCACTTTCTGGTTCACAGCGAGAATACTCACTCCGTACCTTCCCAGGATATTGGTCATAATCCCGAGCGAGCCAGCTTTGTCGGCTGCCATCAGGCGTATATAATAACGCGAAACAATTTCATCCGTCTTCAGCATATCCAGCTTGCCGTCATTCGCAATGTTTATTCCACGCAGATAACGGGCACCGCCGGCGACGATATTCTTTGCAATATCACCGATATCACCTATCACTGTGCTGGCTGTGGGTTCCCGGCCCGCACCGCGTCCGTAGTACAATGTGCTGTCGCTCATGTCTCCATCAACCATAACAGCGTTGAACACATCACTCACAGAAGCCAGCATATGTCCGAACGGCACCAGAGTAGGATGCACACGCACCTCGACATCTGACCCCTTGCGGCCTATGACTGCCAACATTTTTATGCGATATCCGAAATCCGCCGCATAACGCACATCATCACCGGAAAGATCCCGTATGCCTTCGACAAGCACATCGCCCATAGGCACGTGAAAACCGTATGCCATTGAAGACAGAATGGCGGCCTTGTGGGCTGTATCAAAACCGTCAATATCCAGACCGGGTTCAGCCTCCGCATATCCGGCGGACTGAGCATCGGCAAGGATTTCATCGAACGGCAGTCCTTCATTCTCCATGCGGGTCAGGATATAATTGCACGTTCCATTGAGAATGCCGTAAATATTCCTTATCTCATTGCCGGCGAGACCTTCACGCAGAACCCGTATAATCGGAATTCCACCACCCACACTTGCGCCGAAGTAGATATCAACTCCGTTTTTCCCCGCCGCACTGAAAATTTCATCTCCGCACTCAGCCAGTAGTTTTTTATTCGCCGTCACAACCGATTTCCCGGCCTCAAAAGCAGCGAGCACAAAATCCCTGGCCACACCCGTACCGCCTATCAATTCAACAACAATCTGAATTTCAGGATCATTGATAACCGCCTCGGCATCGGTTGTAAGCAGAGATGAATCAATTTTTATTCCGCGATCGCTCTCAATATCAAGATCTGCGATTTTCTTCAGTACAATATCAACCCCGAGCCGCTGGGCCATCAGTTCACGATTTTTCAGAAGTCCACCGGCCACACCGGCACCGACAGTTCCTAACCCCAGAATTCCTACACCGATCTGCTTCATCAATCACCTGCTTTCATACCTTACTATCCGTAAAAAATGGTTCATTATGATATAGGATAGATCAAAAGCTTACAAGCATCATGTGAACACTGAATAATTATTATATAACACCAGCGTCCCACTGAAAATACTTTTATACTTGGCAATATTGGACAATCGAAACCAATGGGATGACTGAGCAGATCAAATCCGTTCTCGCGCAGAGGCGCAGAGACGCAGAGAAATTCTCTATAGTTTATTAATATGTTGTTCATGAAGCACTTATAACACAGCATGCATGTCGTTCCTAGCTCTGTTCGCCAATAACAAAGCGGTCCTTCCCGTTCAGATCACTTTTCAGCTGAACATTGACAAACCCGAACTCTTCCATCAAAGCACATACGGCTTGTGCCTGATCATCGCCTATTTCAAAAAAAACGGCGCCGCCCGGTTTAACCACCATAACTGCATCAAAAATCAGGTTGCGGTAGCAATCCAGACCGTCAGCTCCGCCATCCAGAGCAAGTCGCGGCTCGTGCTGCCTTATCTTAGGATCAAGTCCGTCAACCACTTTCGAGGGTATGTAAGGAGGGTTTGAAACAAGAATATCAACACTGCCGGGATCAAACTCGCCGCAGCCGTCACTCCGGACAAAATAAACCCGCGATGAAAGACCTGTCAGCTCCGCATTTTCGCGGGCCAGACTCAAAGCATCCCCGGATATATCGATGCCGATAAAAACACCTGCTTTCAAAGAGCGGGCGATTGAAAGAATGATGCATCCGGTGCCTGTCCCGACATCCACCACCAGCGGGTTTTCCGTGTTTTCCAGCTGCTTTGACTTCAGAACCAGGTCTGTCAGCAGTTCCGTCTCAGGTCGCGGAATCAGCGCGCGTTTATCAACTTTCAGTGTAAGCTCCCGGAAATCCCATTCACCGAGCACATACTGAATCGGCTCACCTGCGGCCACGCGCCTGAGACCACGGCCGAAAGCTTTAAGCACACGTTTCTCCGGCAGTGTATCCGCATATCTGTAAAGATTCATACGGCCGCAATCAAAAAGACGGGCAGCCAGCAGCTCAGCAGTTACAAGCGGATCCTCCATGTGACGGCGTTTCAGCCACTGCGCACCGGTATTAATGCAATGTTTGAGTGTCTGTGGATTCTTCATGGAAAAGTCTGTCAGTCACTATAGAATCATAAAACAAAAAGAGCTGCCGGATGCGACAGCAACACAGAAGAAACAGCCGAGCTGCTTTCTCTGTGTTACAAACACTGCATTCCGCAATAGGCAATGATCAGAACGGCAGATCCTCCTCAGGCTGATCACCCACCTCCTCATATTCAATAGAAGAGCCGTCCGCATCCAGCTGTTCAATTTTGTAAGCGTTAAGATCAACATAAAAACGTTCCTTGTATTCATTGCCCTTGATACCAAAACTTACTTTCACCCGCTCTCCGGTGCGCAAAGCATCAAGCATGCGTGCTTTCTCTTTAAACAGAACGAATTTAATATCCTGCGGATAATCATCTTCCGAGGTAATGACAAACTCACGTTTTGAAAAGCCGCTGGGAAAAGTTCGTTCATCCATTATCTGCTTGATCGTACCAACCATCTCATATCCGGCCATTATGATTTTCTCCTTAATTTATCTGAAAGTTTCTCAGGACTTCATATCTGCAGTATAACAAAAAAGGGCGGGTTTTCAAACCCGCCCAAATTCCATCTGATCAAAAAAAGAAACTAAGCTTTTGTCTCTCCGGAGCTTGTTTCCTTCTCCGCCTTTTCTTCGGGGACATCCTCTTTTTTGATGTCATCGACAAGCTCCTTGACCTTTTCATTGGCCAGCTTCTCCCCCTCATCGCGACCCTTTTTAAATTCACCCAGACTGCGACCGAGAGAACGTGCGAGATCCGGCAGCTTGTTGCTGCCGAACAGAACCAGCACAATAATCAGAACGATCAGAAGCTGTGTCGGTCCGATATTCTGTATAAAACCCATTGGCATCATCATCATGTAATCTCCTTGAAAAACTTATACCCGAAAGTGCTTCCTTACCGACCGTCTGGCCTCCAGATCCGCTTCTCTTCTTTTTATTGTTTCCCGCTTATCATGTTGTGCCTTCCCCCGACAAACACCGATTTCAACCTTGACCCTGCCCTTATGTGTCAGATACAACCTGAGAGGAATCAGGGAGAGTCCCTTCTGTTCCGACGCAGCCTGCAGTTTACGTATCTCACGTTTATGCATCAGCAGACGCCGGGTACGCTGAGAATCATGATTGAACCGGTTTCCGAAAGTATAAGGAGGAATAGTCACCTGATGCAACATCAGTTCTCCATTCTCAACCCCCGCCCAGGAGCCCTTCAGACCGGCTTCACCGTTGCGGACAACTTTGACTTCCGTTCCGACCAGCTCGATCCCGGCTTCATGCTTCTCGAGAATAAAATAGTCGTGGGAAACACGGCGATTAACCGTCAGATTTCCCGATTTTTTTTTCTTATTCTCACCCATAGCACAGCTCCGACAGAATCAGCACAGCAAATCTTATTCAGACCAGCGTGTATGAGCCTGTTCAGCACGCGCAATGGCGTCAAAATCAATTTCGGAAACAATCAATCCTTCAGCAATCTCACGCAAAGCCAGATCCGCCCTGTCCTCTTCAGGAGAGAGGGGCTTCACAAAAGGCCGCTCCCCCCTGTTAAGCTGATCAACACGTTTCGAAACAAGGTTGACCAGCACAGGCACACTGGGCACACGGGCTTTTGCTTTTTCAATCAGTTCAATGTTCACAAAATCCTCCAGTAAGTTGAACAAGACAGTATATGATTTTGGCCTTCAAAGGTCAACAGCGACATTGCGCTTAGTTTGATTTATTTTACAGACGAAAAAACACAATGCAAAGCGTATGGCATAAACAGGATAAACTGCTGAATACGCCATACCCATGCTCCGCTGCAGATGCCGCGCCGTAAGTCAGATGCTACTGTTTTGTATGCACATCCTGCTGTGCGAATAGTATGTTCATATACCACCTCCTTGTTAAACGGGTTTTTTTAAGTCCGCTGATCAATACTGACATACGGACGCTCCTGTGTAATCGCTTTATAAGCAGGCCGTATAATCGGTCCGCTGTTGATAAGCTCCTCAATACGGTGGGCACACCAGCCAACCACTCGGGCCACAGCGAAAAGCGGCGTGTAAAGATCAACCGGTATATTCAGCATATCATAAACAAACCCGGAATAGAAATCAACATTGGCACAGAGATCGCGTTTTTTGTCTCGATTACGATTGAATACCTCCGGCCCGATGCGCTCTATGGTTTCGTAAAGTTTAAGTTCCTCTTCCCTTCCTTTACTCTTTGCAAGAGCGCGCGCCTTGATGCGCAACATGTCGGTACGCGGATCGGAAAGAGTATAAACGGCATGCCCGAGACCGTAAATCAGCCCCGTGCCATCGCCCGCTTTTTTATCTAGAATCTTCTTCAGATAATCCGCTATTTCACCCTCATTATCCCAATGATCGATATTCTCTTTAATTTCCCGCATCTGTTCCATAACGCGAAGGTTTGCGCCGCCGTGCCGGGGTCCTTTAAGAGAAATAGCAGCTGCGGCAATTGCACTGTAGGTATCGGTACAGGAGGATGTCACCACATGGGTGGTAAAAGCTGAATTGTTACCCCCGCCATGTTCCGCATGCAGCACCAGACATAAATCAAGCAGTTCAGCCTCCAGTTTGGAATACATGCCGTCCTCACGCATCAGCATCAGGAAATTTTCAGCGGTGCTCAGACCGGCTTCAGGATTCCGCAGCATAAGACTCTGATTCATATGGTAATGCGCCTTGGCCTGATAGGCATAGGCGGCATAGACAGGAAACCGGGCGATCAAATCAATGCTCTGACAGAAAGTGGAATCCAGATCTATCCTGTCCGGTTCGGAATCATATGTATAGGCTGTCAGAACCGCGCGGGCAATGCTGTTCATGAGATCGCGGCCGGGGGCCCTGATAATGGCATTCTCTTTAAATCCGTCGGGAAGCGCTCTCCGTTCCGAAAGCAGTTCCTCCCAGTTCCTGAGCTGATCGCGATCAGGGAGTTCTCCGAAAAGCAACAGGTAGGCACATTCCTCAAAACCGAAACGGTTTTCAGACTGGAAACCTTTCACCAGATCAGCAACGTCGATGCCGCGATAATAAAGAGCACCGGGACAGGAAACTTTCTCACTTTCGGATATCACATAACCGTGAACATTACCGATAGTTGTAAGCCCGACAAGCACACCGGTTCCGTCCGTATTCCGCAGACCGCGTTTAACATTGTATTTTTCAAAAAGCTGCCTGTCTATTTTTCCTCTTGTGCGAATCTTATCAGCATAATTTCTGACCAGATCGGCTCCTATGACTGTATTCGGCGTATTGGATATCATACTTTCAATTCTCCTCCGGCACTTTTCAGTAAAACAGACTGCAGTTTCCTCTCCGTCACCTGCTATCTCCGCACCTTCAAGAGAGTCCGCTCCCACAATTGATCGGAGAGAAGGAAATACTGCCTGCGTCCCGTTCAAAATTTTCACTTTCAGGAAGCTGCACGCAGTTGTTTACTGTTATTATTATGCAAACAGAAAATCAGCCGGGATTTGTTTGCTCACACGCTTAATTTTTAATACCGATTGCGTATTTAAAATTCGCCAGTCAGATTATCAATATTTTACTGTTTTGTCAAATCCAACCGGATATGTTCACAATATCACAGTGCCGGATGATTAAACCCGGAGAAAACTCCTGCCTGTCACTTCACTACAGACAGAAAAAACCGGCCGGAATATCCCGGCCGGTTTTTTTTCACACTCTTGTAAAATATAAATCAACCGCCGTAAATGGCTCCGGCATCAAGCATCTCCTCAATACGAAGAAGCTGATTGTATTTACATATACGGTCGGTACGGCTGAGAGAACCTGTTTTAATCTGACCCGCATTCACAGCAACTGATATATCGGCAATGGCGGTATCCTCGGTTTCCCCTGAACGATGACTTACAACAGCGGTATAACCGGCTTTGTGAGCCATTTCAATAGCATCCAGAGTTTCCGTGAGAGTGCCGATCTGGTTGACCTTGATCAGGATGGAGTTGCCGCAGCCTTCATCAATACCGCGTTTGAGGAATTTCACGTTAGTCACAAACAGATCATCGCCGACAAGCTGACACTTGCCGCCTATTTTATCCGTCAGAATTTTCCAGCCGTCCCAATCATTCTCATCGCACCCGTCTTCAATAGAGTCGATGGGATACTTGGAGATCAGTTCAGCAAGATAATCGGCCTGCTCAGCACTGCTGCGCTTAGCTCCTGAATCGCCTTCAAATTTCGTGTAATCGTAAACGCCATCACTGAAAAACTCGGAACAGGCACAGTCAAGTGCAATAGTCACATCCTTTTCCGGCTCATAGCCGGCATCCTTGACAGCCTGGATAATGGAATCGAGAGCTTCCTCTGTTCCACCGGAAAAGTTCGGAGCAAAACCACCTTCATCACCTACGGCAGTGCTCAGCCCCTTACCCTTTATAATAGCCTTGAGTGCGTGAAATACTTCCGCACCCATACGCAGGCCTTCGCGGAATGAAGGTGCGCCTACAGGACGTATCATAAACTCCTGGAATGCGATAGGTGCATCAGAGTGGGAACCTCCGTTGATGATGTTCATCATTGGAACCGGCAGAGTCTTGGCGTTTGTACCTCCTACATAACGGAAGAGAGGCAGCCCCAGCTCCTTGGCGGATGCATCCGCACATGCCAGAGAAACCGAAAGAATAGCGTTTGCGCCCAGTTTGCTCTTTGTCTCTGTTCCGTCCAACTCAATCATTGTGCGGTCTATGGCAACCTGATCAGTAACTTCATAACCTATCAGTTCAGGAGCAATAACTTCATTGACGTTTTTAACCGCATTCAATGTTCCCTTGCCGAGATAACGGTCCTTATCGCCGTCACGCAGCTCAACTGCTTCGTTCTCGCCTGTTGAGGCTCCTGAAGGCACAGCGGCACGACCGACAATGCCGGTCTCAAGATAAATCTCGGTCTCCACGGTCGGATTACCGCGAGAATCCAGAATTTCTCTGGAGGTAATTTCAACAATCTGTGACATAATATTATTCCTAGTTTCAGGTTTTTGGGGGTTGAATCCCTCCCCTGTCAGAAATACAGGCAGAGAGGGGGTAAATCAAAGGCTCACATGTTAAAGACAAGAGTCCCTTATTTCAAGATTAAAAATCAGCACGCTCCACAGCTCCAGCAAGCGGACAGGAAGGATCGGCGGCCATGTAATCACCGGTAGCAGCATAAGCTCTCGCCCGGCATCCGCTGCAATCATAACGGAAAGCGCATCGGCCGCAGCCGCCCCCCAGATCATCACAGCGTTTCAGATCGTTGAAAACCTCCGACTCCTCGTAGGCTTTTCTGAAATCAAAACCGGAAGCACGCAGGTCACCGCTGGGAATATCCAGAAAACCGCAAGGCTGCAATATCCCCGTGTGTGAAATGAAAACAAACCCCTTGCCCCCCATGCAGCCTGAAGGTTGTCTGCCGGGTCTTCCCATGCTGTTCCAGATGCGAACCGCCTGTGGTGCACAGGTCTCCCGCATGGGAATCGGCCCGCTCTGATTCATCTCAAACATCCAGCTCAGTATCTCTTCAGTTTCAGCAGGGGGAAGAGCCAGATCACCTACCCCCCTACCCCTGCCAACCGGAACCAGAAAAAAAAGATCAAGCATTTTCGCACCGAGTTCAACGGCCAGCTCACGAACAGCAGGCAGCTCATCCCGGTTCAGCTGGCTGACAGTGGTGTTCACCTGAAAGGGCATGCCAATTTCCGAAGCCACCTTCATCGCTCTGATAATATTCTCAAAAGCCCCTTCAACACCCCGGAAAGCATCATGCGAAACAGCACTGGCACCATCCACACTAAAACTGCAAGCCATCACTCCCGCATTTTTAAGCTCTGCAAGCGCCTCCTTGTTCACCAGGGTGCCGCAGGGCGCCATCACGGAACGGATTCCCCTCTCCTTCGCGGCCCTCACCAGATCAACCATATCCGGCCTGTACATCGGCTCTCCGCCTGTCCATATAATCATAGGCCGCGAAAACGACGCCAGTGAATTCAGTACTTGCAGACATTCATCAGTTGTAAGTTCTCCGCTGTATTCATGATCCTGAGCCCCTGCCCGGCAGTGTTTACACGCCAGCGGACAGCGGCGGGTGATCTCCCATGCAAGTATCCGCGGACCATCCTGTGAAGTCCTCAAAGCTCCTGTTTGCCTATATTCCGAATGCTGTCTCATAAAATTATCTTTAAAACTGAATCCGAGCTGCCTCCGCCAGGCGTTGATACGCCGGGTCGGGAACCCAGCCTACAACTGCGCGGGTACTGAATCTGAGCGGAATCCCGGATCAAACCTGAAGTCCTATCTCCTCGTCAGTCAGATAACAGGCGGGATCAACCCCCCATACATCACCCGTAACCGCCTCGGCGCGAGCACGAAAATTACCGCCGCATACATCCAGAAACCTGCATTCAGCACACTTCCCGGTAACATGCCGTTTTTTCTCACGTAACTGAAAGAGCAGAGATCCCTCATCCGGCTGACTCCAGATCCGGCTGAAGGGCTTTTCACGCACATTGCCTACCGGTTTGTCACGCCAGAACTGATCAGGATACACCGTTCCGTCCCAACTGATACAAGCCAGCCCGTGGCCCGTACTGTTACCGCCGTTCATTCTCAGCAGTTCCATCACTTCATCAGCCCGGGGACTGCCCTCACGCAGCATCCGCATATACAGATAGGGCCCGTCGCAGTGATTATCAACCGTCAGCACTTCAACAGGCAATCCTTTTTCGTGTAGCCGCTTCGTACGGTCGATTATAAGATCTATTGTGGCCCGGCGCAGTTCAGGATCGAGATCATGCTCAGCAATTTCAGCACCGCGCCCGCTGTAAACCAGGTGATAAAGACAGATACGGGGAATATTCTCTGCCTCCATCAAATCAAAGACAGCCGGAATTTCACCGACATTGTCTTTGGTCATTGTCACGCGCAGACCGACCTTAACATCGGCCTCGCGGCAATAACGTATTGCCGCTAGCGAACGCTGAAAAGCACCTTTACAACGCCGGAAACGGTCGTGTACCTCTTCCATTCCATCAATACTGATGCCTGCATAAGATGCCCCAATCTGCTTGATCTGCGCTGCTGTCTCTTCATTTATAAGCGTGCCGTTAGTGGAAAAAACCACGCGTAAACCCTTGGAAACTGCATATCCGGCAAGCGTAAGGATGTCCGGCCGGACAAAAGGCTCACCGCCGGAAAACAGCAGCACAGGACAACCAAACGCGGCCAGATCATCAATAACCGTCATGGCCTCATCCGTGCTGAGTTCATCAGGCCTTCCCTCTGTCGCGGCGTAACAGTGGGTGCATTTCAAGTTGCAGGCAGAGGTCACATTCCAGACCACCACCGGTTTTTTATCCTCCGAGAACTGCAACAGATGGCTGGGCAGCTTTCCCGACTTACGCCCGTACCTCAGAGGATCCGAAACCTCAACCTGCCCCATATAAAGTTTGGAAATACCTATCATTTTACCTGCTTTCCCACATATCAGTAAGGTATGAATGATAACACATTAAGCTCTGCTACAGCAAATCCATAGTTGCAGAACCTGGTTGGTCCAGCGCATCTGCGAATTGGTGCAAATCGTCAAATTTACGGCAATTTGCATCATACATCTTCCGAGGTCAAGGACCTCGGCTACAGATCCAAAGCATTTTTACTGTAGGACGGGGTCCGTAACCCCGCCGTGCACCGATTCGCAGATGCGCCCTGGTTAGTCCGCCAGTTTCCAGCATGTCGAAAAGCTGTTACAAACCTTGCGGGATATGTATGGAAGTATCAGTAAAAGCACCTTGACGGTTTCAGCTTCGGTCGGAAATGAAATAAAACAGCAGTTTCAATGTGAAAAGACCCGTAAATCAGACATTTAATGCTGAAAAGCAGCTTTTTCACTCCGAAGGCTTGCAAAGGCAACTGCAAAATGATAATTTTGTAAATCTTTCGTTGAAACAAGTATTTAAAGGAAAACGGATATCTGATATGGCACTGGTTTTAGGATTGCCGAAAGGAAGCCTGCAGGAGGCTACCTTTAATATGATGAGAAAAGCCGGCTTCAATGTCAGCGCACGCTCACGTTCTTATGTTCCGAGCGTGGATGACCCTGAACTCAACTGCCGACTGGTCCGTCCGCAGGAAATATCCCGCTATGTGGAACTCGGCCTGCTGGATGCCGGTATCACAGGCTTTGACTGGATCTATGAAAACGGCTCAGATGTGGAGGAAATCTGTGAAATGTGCTATTCCAAAGCAACTTCACGGCCTGTGCGCTGGGTTCTGGCCGCTCCGAACGACTCCTCTATCCGAAACGTCAAAGATCTGCAGGGCAAACGCATCGCGACTGAAGCAGTCGGACTGACCAAACGTTTTCTCGCTCAGCACGGAGTTGAGGCTGAGGTGGAATTTTCGTGGGGTGCAACAGAAGTAAAAGCTCCCGAGCTGGTGGATGCGATTGTCGAACTCACCGAAACCGGCTCGTCCCTGCGCGCAAATAATCTTCGCATCGTGGAAACAATTCTCACATCCACCACCCGCCTGATCGCCAATAAGAAGGCCTGGGCAGATCCGGAAAAGAAACAGAAGATTGAACAGTTTTCAATGCTCATGCAGGGGGCCCTGGCAGCTGAATCGCGTGTTCTTCTGAAACTCAATGTCCCTACAGAGAAGCTGGATACCGTCATAAATATCCTTCCGTCTCTGCATGCACCGACCATCAATAAACTTAACGATGACAACTGGTTCGCTATTGAAACAGTTGTTGAGGAACAGGTTGTCCGTGAAATAGTGCCGCCTCTGCGTGAAGCCGGCGCGGAGGACATTATCGAAATCCCCCTCAACAAAGTCATCCTGTAACGCAAATAAACCGTATTGACGGCATAACAACGCCGTCAGCGACTTATTAATCCCTGGAGGAAAACAACGTGGGTACAATCAAGAAAAAACGCCGTGCCAAAATGACAAAGCATAAATACCGCAAACGTCTGAAGGCCAATCGCCACAAGAATAAGTAGGCGGAACAAGGCGTTAATATATGCCCTGTAGGCCGGGTGCCCCCGCCCGGCGGACATCTTGCGCCCGGTAAGGGCACCCGCTTCCGCCCCACATGCGGCGGAACATTGCGGAAACTGCAGACCCGACTTGTTTATACTGGTTCGGGTTTGTGCTTTATCAGGAGTTGACAAAACTTCAACAGGAGAAACAGAATGAGTGCAGAAAGGTCTGATTTCCCGTTCCGGCCTGTCTTTGCAGGATTCATCCTGATTCTCATATCTGTTATCTGTCTGACAACCGGTTGCTCTACCAGCTCCCCCCCTGTGCCGGCGGATATAATCAGTATTTCGGAAGCTGATGCCGCCTCCGCCGGTTCCATGGCCCTGTATATGCAGGGCGTCCTTTACGAAAACGCCACCAATGCCAGCCTGGATAAAGCCGCCTCCGCCTATGCAAATGCGCTCAGACTTTGTCCGGAAAACAAAAATGCCCTTGCATCTCTTGTAAATATTCTTTCCAGACAGAAACGTTTTGACGACACTTACACAGTTCTCAACACCTATCTGAAAAACTTCCCGGAAAGTTCAGATCTGCAGATATACGCAGCCGGTATTGCAGAGCATCTGGAAAAACCGGAAAAAGCAGCGTTTTTTTATCATCAGGCTCTCAAAAATAATCCGACAAATGCGACTCTCGCACAGGCCGCAATCAAATATGATTTCATAAGCGGCAATGACAACAAAGCCACAGAAACGTTGAAAAGCTTTGCCTGTCGCCTGGATAAAACTGCAGCACTGGAACTGGCACTGACAACCATAGCGGAACTATGCCGTCAAGGTGAGAACACAAACCCGGCGCAGGCACTGAAATGCAGCCGGACAGCTCTTGAATTCGCGTCCGACAACAGGGAAATCTCCAGAATCTTGATGCTGCAGGCCTACTGCCAGCTGGAAACCGCACAAACAAACACCGCCGTACGTACATTTAAAAAGGCTTTCCGCTCCAACCCGCAGGACTATCTTCCCCTGGCATATCTGGGCAACATTTACGCATCCGACCCTGAAATGCTGCAGTCGCTCGAAACATGCAGCGAAAAAAACAACTCAGACACCCCCCCCGCGCAACTTATTCTGGGTCATGCCTATAATGCCATGGGCCGTCAGAAAAAAGCAGCCGCCGTGTTTCAGAATTATTATAACAGACGAATGCGGCAGGGCTTTTTCGCTGATAAGAAATTTTATCTTGTTCTCGGGTCCACCTACGAAAAACTCAAAGACTATGAAAAAATCGACAGGCTTTTTAAAGATGCCATCGCAGCATTCCCCGATGACCCGGCAATATTGAACTTTGCGGCATATCTCTGGGCTGAAAGAAAAATGAATCTTGAAAAAGCACTCAGCTATATCAACCGTGTCATCAGACAGTGCCCGAATAACCCGGCTTATATAGACACAAAAGCCTGGATACTGCATAAGTGCGGACGAAACTACGAAGCCCTGCAGTTGCTGTTAAAAGCATGCGCCTTAGACAACAATGAGCCGGTGATACTGGATCATACAGGTGATGTTCTTTATACCGTCGGCAATGATATAATGGCTCTCGATTTCTGGAAGAAAAGCTATATCGTTGAACCCCGTAAGTCCGTTGCCGACAAACTGGCAGAACACGACGAGCCGGTACCAAAATAAAACATTAATCTTTCAGACAGGTGCGTACGCACAGGCAGGCACCCCAAGTGTAGTAGTCGCTCTGTGAGCGACATAATGCCAAGTGTAGTAGTCGCTCTGTGAGCGACATAATGCCAAGTGTAGTAGTCGCTCTGTGAGCGACATAATACCAAGTGTAATAGTCGCTCTGCCGTACCACGGCGTAGTTTCGTTTGCAGGACGAAGACTGGTGTGCGAAATAATTGAAATCAAAAGAAAAAGCAAAACAATGAACGATAATCCATTCTATAAGGTCCCCTACTATCCCGCATTCGACAAAATGACACCCGCAGCTGCAGAAAACGCCATTCAGAAGCTGCTGAAGGAATCCAGCGACGCTGTCGATAAACTCGAAAAGCAGTTTGACCCTTCGTGGCAGGGTTTAATCTGTGCTCTGCATAATGCACAGAAAGATCTTTATGATGCATGGGGCCTGCTGAACCACATGCTTTCAGTGATGAACAACAACAACTGGCGAAGCGTTCATAAGAAGCTGCTTCCGGAAATTATAAGGTTTTCTCAACGGGTCGAACAAAGCAGGATCTTCTTCGACGGTTATAGCTCCATTAAAACAACATCATACGAACAGCTTGATCCGGTCAGACAGCGTATTCTCGATAAAATCATCCTGGATGCGGAACAATCAGGTGTGGGTCTGCCTCCTGACCGGCAGGAGGAGTTCAACCGCATCCAGACGGAACTGGGGCAGCTGAGCACAGAGTTCAGCAACAACCTGCTGGATGCACGCAAATCATATTCTCTTCTTCTGAAAACTAAAGAGGATGTTTCCAACCTTCCTGCCGACATCTTGTCCATAACAGCAGCCCAGGCAAAAGAGGATGGCCATAAAAACGCGACACCTGAAAACGGACCTTGGAAAATTACACTGGATTACGCGGTTTACGGCCCTTTTATGAAGCACAGCAGCAACAGATCCGCCCGTGAAAAACTCTACAGGGAATATGTGACGCTCGCTTCAAAAGACACCACCAACAACCAGCCGCTGATAGACAGAATTCTAGAATACGAACGCAAAACAGCTGAAATACTGGGATTCAGCTCCGCCGCCGAATTGAGCCTCTCCCGAAAAACAGCACCCGATATCAACGCTGTCTATAATCTTTTCAATGAACTTGCAAACGCTTCGGAACCAACTCAGAAAAAAGAGCGGAACCAACTGCTGAAATTCGCAAAAGACAACGGATTTGAAAACGAAGAACTCCGCCCATGGGACATGACCTTCTGGGCGGAAAGACAACGCGAAAAATTCTATGGATACAGAGAAGAGGAAATCAGCCGCTATTTCCAGTTCCCCGTAGTACTGCAGGGAATGTTCAATCTGGTCGAACGCATTTTCAGCGTCCGTATCACAGAGGTATCGGGAGAAGTGCCCGTCTGGCATAAGGATGTGCGCTTCTTCCAGGTAAAAGAAAAAGACGGCGCACCCCTGGCCTGCTTCTACCTCGATCCCTACAGCCGGCCCGAAACAAAACGAAGCGGTGCCTGGATGAATGAATTCCGGACACGCGAAAAGCTGGAGGATGAATCGGTATATCTCCCTATGGCTGTCATGTGCTGCAACCAGAGTCTTCCGACGGAAAACAAACCCTCTCTCATGCGTATGAATGAAGTAACAACTCTGTTCCACGAATTCGGTCATGCCCTGCAGCATATGCTGACTCATATTGATGAACCGCAGGTATCCGGCATCAATGGGATCGAATGGGACGCTGTTGAAGTGGCCAGCCAGTTCATGGAAAACTGGTGTTACGATAAACAAACCCTGAAATCAGTAAGCCAGCATATCGATACCGGCAAAGAGCTGCCTGATGAGCTTTTTGACAAAATCGTCGCATCAAAGAATTATTTCTCAGCCAACGCCATGATGCGCCAGCTCTTTCTCGGCGCAACCGATATGGATCTCTATTCAAAATATCCCTGTCCTGAATGGCAGACACCTGACGACGTCAAACTGGCTAATGCCGATAAATACAACATGCATCTGATTGATGAAGATCGCTTCCTCTGTTCTTTCGCACATATTTTCGGAGGAGGCTACAGTGCCGGATATTTCAGCTACAAATGGTCGGAGGTGCTTTCGGCAGACTGTTTCGCCGCATTTGAAGAGGCCGGCCTGAACAATGAAGATGCCCTCAGAAAAACAGGAATGCGTCTCAGAAAAACCATCATGGGCGCTGGCGGAAGCAGACACCCTATGGAAGTTTTTAAAGATTTCCGCGGACGCGAACCTGACACAGAAGCTCTGCTGATTCATTGCGGATTAAAATGACAGATAATTTCAAAATTTTTCTGCACGGATCAGCAGATGCCGGCGCTTTTCTGGGAGTGCTCTTCACAATTGCAGGTCTATTCGACCGTTTCAGCTTTTTTCTTGAGTTTTTCACACATCTCAGACTGGTGCTACTTGTCTGTTTCACGGGGTATATCATATTAAAACTGCTGCTCAAGTGCTATAAAACGGCTTTCCTCTGCATTATCCCCCTGCTGATCAATGCCATACCGCCAATGCTGCTATTTGTTCCGCAGAACGCACAGAAGACACCCGGAAAAACAACACAAATCACAATTCTTCAGGCGAATGTGCTAAGTTCAAACAGGAACAGCGACAGACTCCTCGAACTTGTTGAAAAACTCAGTCCGGAAATAATTGTTCTTCAGGAAATCAACCGCCATTGGCTCAAAGAACTCAGCATACTGAAAAAAGAATATCCGGTTTTTGCAGAACACCCGCGTGAAGACAACTTCGGAGCCGCAATATTCTGCCGAACAGCGGATGCTTCAGCATCCATAGAATTTCTTAACGACCCCGACATGCTCCCCCTCAGCACGGTTTCACTAAAAAAATGCGGCAGAAAGCTGACGGTACGGGGCCTTCACCCGCTCGCTCCTGTCACCCCCTATCACTGGAAATGGCGCAATACCTACATGCTGGAGCTTGCGGAAAAACTGGATGAATGCGAAGGCCCGGTTATACTTACCGGAGATTTCAACAATACCCCCTGGACATACCACTACAGACAGTTCATAAAGAAAAGCGGACTGCTCGACAGTTCTCAGGGAAGGGGCCCGCTGCCGACCTGGCCAGCGAGCACGGCAATACTTCCTCTGGACCACTGTCTGCACTCGAAAAATGTGATCATCACCACACGCAAACGCGGCCCGCATATCGGATCCGATCACTATCCGCTGATTATTACAGCGCAGTTCTGAAAGAACATCGCCTACTCACCCTTCATACTTGATACGCTGCCTTCCTTCAGAGCGCGTTTCAACCCCATTCCTTCCATAACACGGCCGACTTCGATATAAATATCGGCCAGCCCGTGAACAGCTTCCTCAACTTTCCATCCGGTAACCTCACATGCCCTTTCGGCTAGCTCAACTGCTTTCTCCCGGTTCTTATCCTCACGCCCTTCATATATCAGAGCCTTGGCATACAGCAGCATAGTCTGAACATCATCCGGATTTTTTTCCAGCACATTTTCATACTGTAAATCCGCTGTCCTGAACTCACCCGTACTCAGGGCGACTTCGGCAAATTCAAGCCTGTAATAAACCTGATCTGGAGCACCGACTACCGCCCTTCCGAAATGAATATAGGCATTATGCAAATCCCCCTCGGCCCGCAGACAGTAACCAAGACCGTAATGCGCCTGAGGAGAACCCGGACTGAAAGAAAGAATATTCTCATAACATCGCACAGCACCTTTGTAATCTCCGATTAGAATACGCCGACGCCCCTCCAGCTCGAGTGTCTCGGCATACTGAACCAGAAGCACATCACGCGGATTCAACTCCGCCGCCTCACTCGCACGCATAAGCCCCTTATCAGACCTCTTTTCAAGCGTATGCGCAATTGCCATAACCGCGGAAATCCGGGCTGTTATATTCTTTTCTGTCCTGGAGATGAGCATCTGATAAAGCTCCATGCCAATTTCTCCACGGATAAACCACTGCTGAATGGAAAACTGGCGCTCTCTTTCAAACAAAGCGGGAGTCATCAATCCTCTCATCCCTTGCAACACAGTTCGGGGAGCTTTCCATGACACCTTCCGCAAGCCCGGCAATCCCTTTCTTTTCCCGGCCAGCCAGCTGTCCACCCCGCTTTGATTACATACCATGCAGACCAGCACATCGGTTAAATTAAGCCTGCCTGCCCTAACAAAATCTTTAAAAACAGCTTCTTTTTCGCAAAAAGCCAGTGCTTTTTCCGCATTCACAATCAGCGGCGATTCAGACCCAACGAACATCCATTCATAAACCCCAGTACTCCACACCTGCATATAGGGGAAAACCCCGCGCATTACGGCAGCTGTCGCGGCAAAATCCGTTTCAGAAAGCCCCCTTGCATCCACATGCAGAGCCAGAATTCCATCTTCATTCAGAGCATCCGCAGCTTTTCTCAGTCTGCCGCGGGAAAAAGATCCCGCAGCCCCCCGCATATAAAGGGGTTCCGGCAGAATAACAATTAAATCATACTTGTCTTTCAGGCTGCCTTGCACAAGAGACGAAACATCGGGATTCACGGCTCCGCTGATGGCGGCGTCCTTATTAAGACAAACCTCCAGCACCTTGTCAGGACTTCGGCTCACTTCAGCATTTTTTACTCCCGCTCTCAGATAAAACGGCAGATAGCAACCAGCCTCAATGCCGGCAAGCAGCACCTTTTCACTTTCAGGACGCAGCAGGAGCGGAATATAGCCATTCAGAGTTCTGGATGTGTGAAAACGGTTCCCGAATATCAGAGGCCTGTTATCCAGCTCAACAACAAACTGATAATCCCTGTCATCAAAAACCGAAACCGTATGCCTCAGCGTATTGTATTCCTCAGCGGGCTCGCCGAAAGCAAATCCGCTGTCACGATAAACCAGCCTGCCGAAAGTGCCCTTTGAAAGAATGCCGTCCACCTTCAAAGGAATGATGTAAAAATATGCGCCGGCAACAACCAGAGCAACAACCAAGACCGCAATGCGCCGGCGCCCGGCACACAGAAGCAAACATAAAACCGCTGCCGCACCCAGCAACCCCGGCAGAAGACGCAGACAATTACCAATGCCGCAACACTCTACAGCAAAGCCCGCAAATAGCCACCACCCAAACAGAAAAGCCAGCACCCCGGGAATACTCCAGATTACAGAAACCCTGAATCTGCAGCTCCTGAAAGCGCGCATTGCCGCCGCACCGGCCAATATCCCGAAGAAAAATACAAATATAACTGAAGTTTTCAGGAGCAGTTTAAAGTAAAGACTGAAATCACGGCCTGCTTCCAGCAGAAGATACTGCCAGCTTGCAGCCATGCCGCCGACCGCCCTCATCAGAAAAACATGGTATCCGGCCGCTGCTGCCAGCACCGCACAGAAAAAAACACCTGTCACCGCCTTTTTCTTTCCCCCGACAAAAGAAGCCAACGCTCCCGCAACAGCCCCCGTCAAGGCGACGGCGCAGAATACAGCCAGCGTAAAAACAGTTCGCCCCGCCATAACATCCAGTATGCGCAGCCAGCATCCGGACAAACCACCAAAAATCAAAGCAACAACAATATAAAGCGTCATTGCGGATCTGCTCTTCATATCTTCAATCTCTCTGCCCATTCTCTGAATCCTCTATAAAATCTGAAGCTGCTTTCATCCGCCTGACGCACCTTTCAACAACCCCCCGGCGGCTGATAACCGCAGCGGCAGCCCTTTCTCCCATAGCTTTTCTCTTCTGCTCATCTTCCAGCAAAGCTTCAATCTCATCCATCACTACGTCATCGGCGGGCACCTGTATGACGGCATCTGCCTGATGCAGATCAGACATTACAGGCCTGAAATTCTCTGTGTGCGGGCCTATGATAACCGCAGCCCCGCAAAGACAGGGTTCTATCATATTCTGTGCCCCGTGTTCATACAGACTTTTACCCACAAAAACTATGTGCGACAGCCCGTAAAAACCCATCAGTTCGCCGGTGGTGTCAGCCAGAAGAACCGGAGCCGGTCCACCGTATGTATCCTGCGGTGAGCTGTCGCCACGGCTTTTTCGTACACAAATCAGACCTGATCGAACCACGGTACGCTCAACATCATCCGCCTTTTCAAAGTGGCGGGGAACTATGATCAGCCGCAAATCCGGATGTTTCTCCGCCAGTTCCCTGTAAGCATTGACAAGAATAAAATCTTCACCCGGCCAGGTGGACCCCCCCAGAAGAATCATGTTTTTGTCTGTAACATCATGCCCCGCAAGCCACTGCTTCAGCTCCCGCTCTTTCTTTTCATCACGCCGGGCGACATCAAACTTGAAGCTGCCGTAAACATCTGTTTTATCAGCATACGCACCGGCCGCAATCAGACGCTCCCGATCCAAATCGCTCTGTGCCATGATATATGTGAACATTCTGAAAACCGGAGCAAACCACCAGCGCATTTTTGCGTAGCGGGGAGCGGAACGATCTGAAATTCTTGCGTTAACCAGAAAGACCGACGCGCCTCTCTGCACACAAATGCGGATCAGATTTGGCCATATCTCGGATTCAATCAGAATCAGCGCTTCAGGACGCACCAACGACACCACCCGTCTGACACAGAAGGAGATATCCATCGGACAATAGATAAGAACGTCCTCCTCACCCAGCTGACGCTCTGCCTGAACCCACCCGGTAGAACTTGTTGTGCTTAAAACAAAACGGGTGTCCGCATCCTGCCGACGCATCTCGCGCATCACCTGGCCTGCCACAAAAACCTCACCCACGCTCACCGCATGAATCCATATCCGCCCCTGTGATGCCTTGAGTTTTTCCTCTATTTCATCAGGAAACCTTCCGAAACGATCCCAAAAACGGTTTTTATAGCCGCCCCTGCGCAACATCCGCAAAATAAAGCGGGGCATCATCAGAATATAAAGAAAAACAAAAACTGTATCGTAAAAAATCCACCGCATTGAAAAATCCAAAAATATTTTTGAGTCCGGCCCTTCATCTATAAAAACAAAACGGATTGCATGCACTGTCCCACGGTGCTGGCCGCACCCCGGCGGAAAAGGCAACCAGGCAGTCGCTCTCCACACAGCACATCAAGGCTGGCAAACAGCAGGCGCAACAGCACTTAACAGGAACCCCGCCTCACTCCGCAGGAGTAGCACGCAATCGTATGAAACCGCTCTCACCCAGAGAAATGGAACCGCGCCACTCCTGAATATCACCATCGGCACCTATCAGTTCTTTACTGACACCCGATGTCTGCCAGGGCCCCGCAAGAGTTTCCGCCATGACTGGATCGATAATAACGCCGGTCGCCGTGGCATCACGGTAATAACGCACAGAAAAAACGTCCGGCGTCGCACCGAACACTATATCCAGCAGATCCGCCGAGGAAACTGCCTGCATGGCGGGAATACCGCAGGCATATTTCAGAATGTTGGCAACACCATCACCAGCAGGATCATCGGATTCTCCTCGCTCACCGGATGGCACAGACTCAAGATCAAGCCAGGCACTGAAAGAAATCGGGGAAATGTCGCTGGTATCAACGAATCGTATGTTGTCAATCGCCATATCGGAAAGATACCCACCGTCTGTAACACCACGGATGCGCAAAGTGATATTACCTGCGAATGCTGAAAGATCAACCTGCGCTTCACTCCACCATGAAACTGAACTGCTCCCATCCTGCTGCCCGCTTAAACTCCATATAGCAGTATGCCATTGGCTGCCGTCGTAAACATCCACATAAAGAGATCCGGTATCAGCCCCGTACATGTGATAATCGAAAAGAAGTGCCGGACTAACCGCCGCTGAAACATTGACCACACCCTCTATAGCCGCTGTTTTTAGCGGATAGTTGCCGGAGGCTTCCGTGTAAATGTAATAGTTTCCATCCAGGGGCTCCGCCGGTCCAGTTCCCTCGGAAAGGGTGTATCCACTCTTACGCGTCCATTCAAAATCAGATCCGCTCACATTTGTCCATAACCCGAAACCGGTTTCAAAACTCTCACCGATAATATCACGGGGAACAGGTATATCAAGGATAGTCACATCTTTGGTTGCAGTAAATCCGCTCCACGAAACACTTAGCGTCACAACTGTGTTGCTCGGCACAGCTGTCGCTATGAAATCACCGCCGTCCACAAAAGCACAGTTAGCCGGACCGGATGAATATTCGCTGATGTAATGCTCTATCTCTGCAATCAACTGCAACTCTTCGTCATCACCATCATAGCGTCCGCTAAAATTCCAGACCTCATTGCTTTTGGACGGCCAGTAAACGCTGACAAATGGATAATCGACAAGCGTGCCGTTCTGCCCCGTTTTGGCAAATTCCTTTTCAGCGGATTCATCCGTGCTGGAGGCTTCCACATAGGCCATCACCAGTTGACGCCCAGTCATCCAGTCCTCAAAAGCCGAATGCGCTATATACATTTCAAAATCATCACAGAAATCACAGCTGTCGCTTCCCCATATATAAACCATAGGAATACCCGAAACATCGGATTCAGCCTTGGCACTATTGAGATCAGTAAACCAAACACCTGTCTCCGCCGCACCGGGTATTGACCAGTTACAATCAACAAAACCGGTTACATCAGCCTGTGTTCCATCTGAATAATGGGCTGTACAGCTGTATGCGGCACTCCCCTCTTCATCAACAGCAGTAGGACCATTAATGACAATATTCGTTACAGTAGCAGCCATTACTGACAAAGTATTCAGACAGAAAACAACTGTGAACATAACGTAAAAATGTTTATATCTCACCATATCCGGCCTTTATATTTCGGAGGTATTTCCATTTCTTGTCCCAATATACACTTTTCAGGCTTCAAGAAACAACTATCTTTTGAGCATGTGCTGTGTGTATTTTCAAATCGGTGCATACGCATGAAAACTACAAATTTTTGTGAAAACAATAAGTCAAGCGCTATGAGCTTGACTAAAAAAGCATCGAAAACCTGCTTATGGTCAGGCTTCCCGCGCATGCGTATATGCGTCAACCTAAGGAGAAAATGCCATACTTTTCCATTAATTTGTCCGAGGTCACGGACCTCGGCTACAGTAAAATGCCATAAAAAGGTTACTTTTGCACTGTAGGGCAAGGGCCATGACACCGCCGGCGAGTATTTTTTGCGTCATTCCGAATGAAAATTGCTTAGTTTGACGCGTATGCACACATGCGAATCCAAACCTACATTCTTAATACATTATATTAATTATTGCAATGATGTGATGTACCCGTTTCACCCACAATTTTTTACCTTTAAACAATCCTCAAATTGACAGCTGATCCCGCTTTTGGGATACTCTTACGCAAATGGCTGGCAAAAATTCATACACATACAAACTCGACAAAGAGCAGCAGGAAGCTCTTGAAATCATGCTCAAAATGGGCAACTACCGCCCCAAGCAGGTGCCCCACACCATCATCGCCGTAGAGGCGGAAAACTGTGTGGTCAACCTCTATAAAAGCGGCAAGTGCCTCATCCAGGGTAAAGGCGCTGAGGATTTCGTTCTTTTCTTTCTGGAACCAAACATCCTTCAGAGCGCCACGCTCGGATATGAAGAGGAACTGAACCCGGAACTCACCGCCCCTCACATGGGTATCGACGAAAGCGGCAAAGGCGACTATTTCGGTTCGCTTGTGGCCTGCGCGGCTTATGTCAACCCGCAGCTCGCAAAGAAAATGAATGAACTCGGCGTAAAGGACTGTAAAAAGCTGACGGACAAAGCGGTATTCTTCCTCGGCCGCAAAATCCGCGATCTGCTCGGTTCAAACCGCTATAAAGTGGTGGCTATCGGACCGGAAGCCTATAACCGTCTTTATGCCAAAATGCGCAATGTCAACACCATGCTGGGCTGGGCGCATGCCCGCTGCATTGAAAACCTGCTCAACACTATGCCGGACTGCCCCAGGGCCGTGGCCGACCAGTTCGGCGCCAAACATGTGATTGAACGCGCCCTGATGAAAAAGGGCCGCAAACTTACGTTGGAGCAGAAGCACCGGGCGGAGTCCGATATTGCCGTAGCGGCAGCCTCTGTGCTGGCACGCGAGGCCTTTCTGACATCATTGCAGAAGCTGGGTAAAACGCTGGATTTCGAGCCCCACAAGGGGGCCTCCGACCTGGTGCGTGCCGATGCCGTCGAGCTGGTTAAGAAAAACGATCCCGATATTCTGCTGAAAGCGGCAAAATGTCATTTCCAGACAACCGACAAAGTTCTCTCCGCCTGCGGCAGATCACGCAGAGATATGAGTCCCGAGGGACAAATAGTTGCCAAAAACGCCGGCAAGCCATTCAAGCCGAAAAAGAAGGGTGATTAGTGCACGAGTTCATCATTGCATTCGCATTTCAGTTCTCTGTCCACTGTCCACTGTCCTCTGTCCTCTGTCCTCCTGCATGCCACGCCGTAGTTGCGAAACACGAAGGCGGGTTTACCTGTCCAGATACTTGAAGTAGAGTATCCTGTAATCATATAAATGGTCATTATCCCTGTTCAAACCGTCAGGGTCATCCTCTCCTTCCGAATATCGGCCGTCATCCGCCTCCACATAATACTGGTGCCAGGGAGAAATCTGGTTATAAAACATATTATTAACCACTGTGAGCGCATCGGCAGGCGTATCGCGGTGCGGGTAGGGATCGCGCCAGACAAGGGCTATCGCCCGACCTCCGGCCAGTGAACGGGCGCGGTCACCGAATGAGGCGGCCGTTGCTTCGGCATTGATTAAAAACAGAAACAGCTGCTGCCGATCGGAGAATGACTCCAGGGTATAGGAATAGAGCATCTTGCGATCCACACCGTACAATTCCTCCGTCAGAGTCAGCGGAAATGTCAGACCGGTCACTGACGGCGCGAATGAAGGGTCGAGAGCCTGCTTAAGGTTTGAAGCGTCAGAGTACCAGCCGAAATACGTATGTGTGCAGTATTCATCCCTGATGTTACGGGTCAGATCCGTATTGATTGTAGAATTGGTCCGGGCGTTGATAAGACAGCTCATC